>NZ_JBWKYU010000020.1:0-130614 GCF_059423925.1 Pseudomonas sp. GW458-11-26-14-LB4 | reverse complement strand
CAACCAATCCACCCCCCACACAAGCACCAACATCGCCAAAATCACCGTCCCCGCCTGCGCCTCCTGAAACAAGCTCAAGCTCACATACAACATCTGTCCCAACCCCCCAGCCCCGACAAACCCCAGCACGCTGGCCATCCGGATATTGTTCTCCCACCGATACAAACAGTACGCCAGCAACTGCGGCGCCAGATTCGGCAGCGTGCCGTAACAGAACGCCAAAACCGGATTCCCCCCTTGCAACCGAATCGCATCCGCCGGTTCCGGCGGCGTGTTCTCCAGCGCCTCAGCAAACAACCGCCCCAACACGCCCGTGGTGTGCAGGGCCAGGGCCAATGTCCCGGCGTTCGGCCCAAGCCCAGCCGCAAGCACCATCAACGCAGCCCACACCAATTCGGGAATCGCGCGCAGGGCGTTGAGCAGCAGGCGGGCAGGACTTTGAAACAGCCAGCCAAACCGGCCAGCGGCGGGAAGCGCCAATAACAGGCCCAGCACGGCAGCGAGCAGGGTACCAAGCGCAGACATGGCCAACGTTTCCATCGACCCGCGCAGGATGGCGCTCAGGTAATCGGCGCTGAGATCGGGGCTGAGAAATCGCGCGACATACAGGCCCATCTGTTTCAGGCTGGTAGCGCTGCCGAGTTCTTCAAGGTCGAGGCCCAGGTAGGCAAACGAGGCAATGACGGCCGCGACTATGGCAAGAATCAGCACCGAATTGATCAGGCGTTTCATGCCAGCCTCCAGCGCAGCAGGCGGCTGAGTTGGTCGGCGCCGAGGACGAGGAGGAGGAAGGTGAGGAGCATGCTGGCGACTTCGCCGCCGGCGAACATGCGGATGGACAGGTCGATCTGTTGGCCGAGGCCGCCGGCGCCGACGAAGCCCATGACCACCGAGGCGCGGATGGCGCATTCCCAGCGGTAGACGGTGTAGGAGAGCAGTTCCGCCGCGACGTTGGGCAGTACGCCGTAGGCGAAACTGGCGAGGCGGCCGCTGCCGGCCTGGAGCAGGGCGTGGGCGGGGCGTTGGTCGGTGGATTCGTAGATTTCGGCGTAGACCTTGCCGAGCATGCCGCTGTAGGTGATCGCGATGGCCAGCACGCCCGCCGCCGGGCCGAGGCCGACGGCGCGCACGAACAGCAGCGCCCAGACGATTTCCGGCACGCTGCGCAGGAAGATCAGCAGCCCGCGCACCGGCCAGCGCAGCAGTCGGCCCAACAGGCTCGGGCGGCCGCTGCGGGAGGCGGCGGTCAGTGACAGGGCGCGGCTGGCGAGCAGGCTGGCCGGCACGGCCAACAGCAGGGCCAGGGCCATGCCGGCGGTGGCGATGGCCAGGGTTTGCAGGGTGGCTTTGAACAGTAATTGCAGAAACTCGCGGTCATGGGCCGGTGGCCAGAACATCGACACGAAGCGGCCCATTTCACTCTGGCTGTCGGCGTGAAACAGCACGCTCAGATCCAGCTCGCTGAGCTGGATGCCGGGCCACAGCAAGGCAATCGCCAGCCCGGTCAGCAGCAACCGTGGCACTGCGGCGGGGTCGCGGGTGTCGGCGCTCAGCATCGCGGAATCTGCACAACCAGCGGCGTGACGGCGGGCGCCGGGGATTGCAGTTGTTCGTTGGCGTAGAGGGTGTCGAGCATGTCGCGGCTGACTTGCGCGGACGGGCAGTCGAACAGGATCCGGCCCTCGCGCAGACCGACGATGCGCGGGAAGTGCGCCAGCGCCAGTTCCACCGCGTGCAGGCTCGCCACCAGCGTGACGTTGTGCTCACGGGCATGGCGCGACAGGGTCGACAGCGTGTGCCCGGCCAGCACCGGATCCATCGCCGAGACCGGCTCATCCGCCAGCAACACCTCCGGCGCCTGATACAGCACGCGGGCAATGCCGACCCGCTGCAATTGCCCGCCGGACAATTGTTGGCATTGGCTGAAGAGTTTGTCGGCCAGATCCAGTTTTGCCAGGGCGGCGCGGGCGCCGGGCACGTCGAGCGGATGCAGCAGGTTGATCAGGCTTTTGCCCAGGCTCCATTGCCCGAGTTTGCCGGCCAGCACCGCCGTCACCACCCGTTGCCGGGGCGGTAGCGGTGGCGCCTGATGCACCAGACCGATGCGCGCACGCAGGCGTTGCCGTTGGCGGGCGGACAAATGCCAGACGCGCTCGCCCAGCACTTCGATGTCGCCGCTGCTGGGCCGAATGGCGGTCGCCAGCAGGTTCAGCAGGCTGGATTTGCCGGCGCCTGACGGGCCGATGATCGCCACCTGCTCGCCGGCCTCGATCTGCAAATCCACGCCACGCAGGGCCTCCACGCCATTGGTGTGGTGCAGAAAAGCCTGTTTGAGGCGCAGTGTCATTTCAGCAAGTCGGCGGCGCGGGAGGCTTCCTCGATGCCTTTGTAATTGTCCGGGCTGGTTTCGATGAAACGGCTGGCGGCTTGCAGGTCGAGGATTTTCTTGTGCTCGGGGTTGGCCGGGTCGAGGTCGAGGAAGGCTTTTTTGATCTTCGCCGCCAGCGCCGGGTCGAGGGTGCCGCGCACGGTCCAGTTGTAATCGAAGTAGGCCGGGGTGGTGGCGAAGACCTTGACCTTGTTGGTGTCGACCTTGCCGGCGTCCACCAGTTTTTGCCAGACGCTGGCGTTGAGCACACCGGCGTCGACCTTGCCGGCCTGTACCCAGGCGACGGTGGCGTCGTGGGCGCCGGAGTAGCCGACGCGGCTGAAATAGCTTTCCGGTTTGATGCCGTCCTTGAGCATGAAATAACGCGGCATCAGGCTGCCGGAGGTGGACGACACGGAGCCGAAGGCGAAGGTCTTGCCCTTGAGGTCGGCGAGGCTTTTGACGTTGGGGTCGGCGGTGATGAATTTGCTGGTGAACTGAGCGTCTTGCTCACGCTGCACCAGCGGAATGGCGTTGCCGGTTTTCAGCCGCGCCTGGACGAAGGTGAAACCGCCGAGCCACGCCAGATCGAGGCGGTCAGTGGCCAGCGCTTCGACCACCGCCGGGTAATCCGCCACGGGAACGAACTGCACGTCCATGCCCAATTGCTGTTGCAGGTACTTGCCCAGCGGCTCGAACTTGCGCAGCAGCTCGGTCGGGGCTTCATCGGGAATCGCACTGACCTTCAATACCTCCGCGGCTTGCGCCAGCACGGCGGACAGGGACAGGGCCAGACCAGCGGTCAGTGCCAGGGTTCGCTTGAGCATGGAATTCTCCGTTTCGTGGGCATCAAGGTCGATGCACCCGTCGATGGGCAATCATCGTCGGGTGCAACGTCAGGTTAGACGAAACGGCGCGATTGCGAGGGAGTCGGGCCGTGGTTGCTTGTCAGGCGCGGGGCAATCGCGTCACCCATTTCCCGCCACCCGCGCCGTCCTTCAGGGCGCGCAAGGCCTGGGGCAATTCATCGAAGTTGAACATCTGCAGCGCCGGGCCGATCAGGCTGCCGTCCAGCAAGGCTTGCAGCAGGTGCTCGCCGTTGCGGCGCAAGATCTGGCGATCGTGCAGGCTGGCGTGGACGTGGAAGCTGTTCAATGCCACTTCATGCAGCGAAATCGCGGTAGTGAACGCCGGCAGCGGCGCGCTTTCCTGACGATCCTGAATGCACACCAGATGGCCGTTGTAGCCCAGCAGGTCGGCCATTTTCGCCGCGTGAGCGCCGCTGACTGTGTCGAACACGGCATGCAAACGACGTTCGCCGAGGCTGGCTGCGAGTGCGGTTTGCCAGTCCGGTTCGCGGTAATCGAATACGCCGACTGCGCCCAGGGCCTTGAGCTTTTCATGATGCGCGCCGGACGCGGTCGCCCAGACCCGCCATCCGCGTTGTACCGCCAGTTGCACCAGCAGCAGGCCGACCGCGCCGCCGGCGCCGATCACCAGCACATCGGCCGCGCCATTCGCGGGGACTTTTTCCACGGCTTGCCACGCGGTCAGTCCGGGGCAGGGCAGTGACGCCGCCGCGGCATCATCGAGCGCGGCGGGCACCGACAGCACGGTGGCGGCGTCGAGCAGGCAGTACTCGGCGAAACTGCCATCGCTCGCCAGTGATTGGTGATACGCCACGCGACTGCCGGGTTGCAGTGTCACGCCGGCGCCGGCCGCGACCACCACGCCCATGCCGTCGACACCCGGCACACGGCCGGTGTGCCACGCGGAGTGGCCCCACTCGATGATCTTCCAGTCCACCGGGTTCAAGGCGATGGCGCGGTTGGCCACCAGCACTTGGCCGGGGCCGGGTTGCACGAGGGGTTTGCGGGTCAGTGTCAGGCCATCCAGCCCTTGGCCGGACGTCCAGGCCCATGCAGCGTAATCGGTTTGCATTGTGCGGTTTCCCATGACTATCGATGGCCGCCAGTATCGGTGGCAACGTGCATGAGAAGAACCGGCCCTGGGTCAAAGGTGTTTTGCGTAAAAGTCAGCAATGCTCGCGCAGCACTTCAATCGACCTGCGCAAACCGCTCCACCAGCCAATCGATAAACACCCGCACCCGATTGCTCAAATGCCGGTTCGGCGGATACAGCACATGAAACGGATAGGCCGGTGGACGCCAGTCCTCGAGGATCGGCACCAGTTCGCCGCGCTCGATGGCGGTCCTGACCGTGTAGCTGAAGGTGTGGATGATGCCCAGTCCGGCGAGCCCGGCCGCCAGGTGCGCGTTGCTCTCGTTGACGCTGATCAGGCCTTTGCCTTCGATCTGATGGCGTTCGCCGTTGCGCTGGAAATTCGACGGCAGGATGCGCCCGGTCGAGGCCGAGCGGTAGGCGATCAGCTGATGGCTGGCCAGGTCGAGCGGGTGGCTCGGGGTGCCATGGCGTTGCAGATAGTCGGGCGTGGCGCAGGTGGTCCAGGAAACTTCGCCGAGGCGCCGTACCGCCAGGGTTTGTTCGGTCAGCGGACCGCCGCGAATCACGCAGTCCACCCGTTCGCTGATCAGGTCCACCGGGCGGTCGCTGACGCCCAGATCAACCTGGATGTCCGGGTAGCGTTCGAAGAATTTCGGCAGCTCGGGGATCACCAGCATCGTCGCGGTCGAGCCGCCGATGTCCACGCGAATCCTGCCGCGCGGCAGGCCTTGGGCCTGGCTGAAGCCCTGATCGATGTCGTCCAGTTGATGCAGCAGTTGTTGGGTCAACTGGTAATAGGAAGCGCCGTCGGCCGTGACGGTGAGGCGGCGAGTGGTGCGTTGCAGCAGGCGCACGCCGAGGTGGTTTTCCAGTTGGCCGATCAGTTTGCTGACTGTGGTTTTCGGCAGGTTCAGCGAGTCGGCGGCTTTGGTGAAAGAACCGCTTTCCACGACGCGGGCGAAGGTGCGGATCGCCATTAACTGATTCATCGGTTCGGGCTCAGTGGATTGGACACGGCTGAGTATTGTGCATGTCTGTGCACAAACAAAACCGATTTTGTGGATTTTTCAATTCAATCGATCGGCCTAAAGTCGCTTCCAACGGCTCACCTACGACCCGTCACCAACCTCGAAACGGTTACTGGAGATTCATCATGAGCAACAGACTTGAAGGCAAAATCGCACTGATCACTGGCGGCACCACCGGCATCGGCCTGGCCTCGGCGCAGGAATTCGTCGCCCAGGGCGCCACGGTATTTATCACCGGCCGCCGTCAGGCCGAGCTGGACAAAGCGGTCGCCGCCATCGGCCCGCGAGCCATCGGCATTCAGGGCGATGTGGCGAAGCTGGAGGATCTGGATCGCATCTACAGCGAGATTTCCGCCAAGGCTGGGCACCTCGACATTCTGTTCGCCAACGCCGGCGGCGGGGACATGCTGCCGCTGGGCGCGATCACCGAAGAGCACTTCGACCGGATTTTCGACGCCAACGTGAAGGGCACGCTGTTCACCGTGCAGAAGGCCTTGCCGCTGCTGCGCGATGGCGCCTCGATTTTGCTGACCTCGTCGACCACCTCGGTGCAGGGCACGGAGAACTTCAGCGTCTACAGCGCGAGTAAAGCGGCGGTGCGCAACTTCGCCCGCTCATGGTTGCTGGACTTGAAACCACGGCGCATCCGCGTTAACGCGATCAGCCCTGGCCCGGTGCGCACGCCAGGTCTGGCAGGGCTGGTGCCGGCGGAACACACCCAGGGGCTGTTCGATCAACTGGCGTCGATCGTGCCGATCGGGCGTCTCGGCGAGCCGAGCGAGATTGCCAAGGCTGCGTTGTTCCTGGCCTCGGATGACAGCAGCTTCGTCAACGGCATCGAGTTGTTCGTTGACGGCGGTACTGCGCAGATCTGATTTAAGTTGCTTGATGCCCCGGCACTTGTTCAGTCGAGTGCCGGGGTTTTTCCGTTTCATCGTCCGGCGCGTTATCCCAGATCAGGCGCGGGTCGAAGCTCATCGCCGAAAGCATCGTAAAGACCACCACAAGGCCGAAAAACAGAATCCCTACGCGCGGCTCGATATCCCCCAGCGCCTGGAATTTCACCAGCGCCGCCACCAGCGCAACCACTAGCACATCGAGCATCGACCAATAGCCGATCAGCTCGACGAAGCGGTACAGCTTCGAACGCTCCTTGCGCGCCCAATGGCTGTCCCGTTGCACGGTGACCAGCAGCAAGGTCAGCGCCACGAATTTCACCCCCGGCACGGCGATGCTGGCGACGAAGATGATGACGGCGATGTCCCACGCACCGTGTTCCCAGAACTCCAGCACGCCGCTCATGATGGTGCTGTCGGCGCCGCTGCCCAGCAGGGTGGTGTTCATCACCGGCAGCAGATTGGCCGGCACGTAAAACGCCAGCGCGGCGAACATGTAGGCCCAGGTGCGGGTCAGCGAGTTGGTCTTGCGCCGGTGCAGCGGGGCGTCGCAGCGCGGGCATTGGTGTGGCTCGCCGGTCATGTCGCAGGCCAGCCCGCAGCTGTGGCACAGGCAGAGGTTGAGTTCGGTTGCCGTCGGTGGTCGTTTCATAGGATGTCCCACAGTTCGCGCACGTCGCGCCCGGCGATGCGGATCAGCAACAGGCTGAGCACGGCCAGCGCAAACAGGCCGATGCCGGGAATGACGTCGAGCATGCCCGCCAGTTTGAACACCGCGACCATCGCGCCGAGCAGGCAGACTTCGAGCATGCTCCACGGCCGCAGTGTTTCCAGCCAGCGCATGCACAGCTTGAACCCCGGTGAACGGCGCGAGGCGAGGGCGAAGCTCAAGACCCAAATCAACAAAACCAGTTGAAAGGCCGGGGCGATGATGATCGAGATCGCCGCGACCATCGCCATGAAGGTGATCGGCCCCTGACTCAGGGCCAGTACTGAATCCCAGAGGGTCGCGCTGTTTTTCAGGCCCTTCATGCTGATGCTCATCACCGGGTAGAAATTGGCGAACAGCCACAGCATCGCCGCGGTGAAACTCAGGGCCAGCCGTTGCTCCACGCTCAGGTTGTTGTAGCGCTGGAGCACGGCGCCGCAACGCACGCAGAGGGTCTTCTGGTGTTTGGCCAGCGCGACTTTTTCGTACACGCAGTCGCAATGCTCGCAGATGATCAGTTGATCGGTGCTGGCCATGGGGCGCTCGACGGAAGGAAGGCTTGAACCCCTTCACTATAGAAGCGCTGGGGCATTCGGCAACCGGGGGCGCCATTCGTCCAACACCGGGCACTTACCCGCACGCGCTTGTTTCACACGTTCAGGTACCCCTATCCCGCAGCAGAACGGAGAACCCCATGGACATTGATGAAAATGCACCCGGCAACCTGTCACAACAGGCCGTGACGCGCACCACCGACAACGAAACCGGCCATGATCCCCGCAAGGATGAGTCGCCAGTCCCCTTGCCGCCGGACGATGAAGCGCCACTGGAAGAAGACATGAGCGATGTGGCGGCCAACGATTCGGTGGGATCCGAGCATCCGCAGGACGGCAACCGCTCAGGAAGCACCGACGCCAACCCGCAGAGCACCGCCAAGGATGATGAGGACCGAGAAGCGCGGGGCCTGCCGGCAAGTGATCCAGAGTCGGGCGCCTGACTGCGCGCCGGCCCATCAAGGGCGCTTGGCGCAACTGGTCATGTCAGACGACCGGTTGCGTGGCTTCCTCTGCCGCGATGGCAGCCTGCACGCTGGGCCGCTCGGCGATGCGCGTCATGTAGTTCGCCAGCGCTGGCCAGTCTTCGATGGCGTTGCTGAATGTCGGCAACCACTTCAGCACCGTGAACAGGTAGGCATCCGCTACGCCGAACACTTGCATCAGAAAGGGCTGTGTCGCGAGGATCCGGTTCAGGTAATCCAGGCGCTTGAACAGTTTGTGTTTGAAGATCGTTTTGGTGGTTTCCGGGATTTCGCTGCTGAACAACGGCGCGCTGCCTCCATGAATTTCCGAACTGATGAAGTTCAGGTATTCCTGCAAGCGCGAGCGTTCCCAGGTGCCATTGGCCGGGGCCATCGAATGACCGGGTACGAGGTCGGCGAGGTACTGCAGAATCGCCGGGCCTTCGGTCAGCACTTCACCGTTGTCCAGCATCAGCGCGGCCACGTAGCCCTTCGGATTGATCTGGCGAAAGTCCCGGCCGTCGGCGGTTTGCTTGGTCTGGTTGTTGACGCGGATCAGCTCGAACGGCAGCTCCAGCTCGCGCAGCACAATGTGCGGCGACAGCGAACAGGTCATGGGGGCGAAGTACAGTTTCATGGGATCTCCTTGCAGGTAGAGCCTCAGAATCCGCTATCGCCGCGCCGCTTCGCAAAGGACAAATGCAGTGCTAGCGTATGACAAAATCTCATGGACTCTAAGAGGTCATATGCTCCCCCGACTGCCATCGCTCAATGGATTGCGCGCCTTCGAATGCGCCGCCCGGCATATGAGCTTCACCCGCGCCGCTGAAGAACTGAACGTCACGCAAACTGCGATCAGCCATCAGATCCGTCGCCTCGAAGATGAACTCGGCGTGCGTCTGTTCATGCGCTTGAAGGACGGTTTGGCATTGACCGAGGAGGGCAATGCTTACTTGCCCGGCATCCGCTCAGCGTTTCTTGAATTGCGCTACTCGACTGAAAAGCTGCTGGAATCCAGCCACAACAGCGTCCTGACCATCAGCACGCTGGTGTCGGTGGCATCGAAATGGTTGTTGCCGCGATTGCCATCATTTCGCGAGGCGCATCCCGAGATTGATGTGCGGATCAGCGCTTCCACCGAGTGGGTGGACTTTCGCAAGGGCGGCATCGATGCGGCGATCCGCTACGGCGACGGGAACTGGCCTGGACTTCGGGCCGACTGGTTGATGGCCGACGAGATCTTTCCGGTGTGCAGCCCGCGCTTGTTGACCGGCGACAAGCCGTTGAATACACCGGCGGACCTGGCCCATCACCCTTTGCTGCAAGTCAGCGGCGTGACCGCCAATGACTGGAACGACTGGCTGCATGCGGCAGGCCAGCCACCGCTGACGGCCAAAGGCCCGCGATTGACCTTCGACCTGGCGATGATGGCGGTGCAGGCGGCGATTGACGGGCAGGGCGTGTGCATCGGTCGCTCGACCTATGTCGATGACGATCTGCGGGCGGGCAGGCTGGTGGCGCCGTTTGATTTGCGCTTGAAATCCGCTTCCGGCTTTTACCTCGTCACGCCCCACGATCAGGCCGAATCGAAAAAGATCGTGGCGTTCAGAGGCTGGCTATCGCAGGTGCTGGCCAAACCCTTTGTATAAGCGTGTATCCATCGCGCCGCCGTACACAAACAGGTAACAAACCCCGTCATCAGGACACATCCTGCGTACATGCCTCGCCCAAAGTAGTGGCCAACACATCACTACTTCCAAGAGGACAACACCATGCGCCGCACACTTCTGATGACCGCTGCCGCCGTACTCGTTTCGCTGACCGGCCTCGCCCACGCGGCTGACACCCCATCTGCCGCCCCGGCGAAGAACTGGCAACAAGGCCTGAGCCGTACCGATCTGGTCCGACAGGATCTGGGTGCGGCGGATCGCGAGGTGATCCAGGCTCGCGTCGACTTCGAACCGGGCGTCACGTCACCCAACCATGCGCATCCGGGTGTGGAAGTGGCTTACGTGATCAGCGGCACGTTCGAGTATCGGCTTGAAGGGCAGGCGCCGGTGACGCTGAAGGCGGGTGATTCGCTGTTCATCCCGGCGGGTGTGGCGCATATCGCCAAGAATGTCGGCAACGAGAAGGGCTCGGAACTGGCGACCTACATCGTCAAGAAGGGCGAGCCGCTGCTGATTCTCAAGCAGTAATGCTCCGCGAAAACGAACAAGGCCTGCCGATGTGACAGGCCTTTTTGCGTCCGCTGTTCAGCGCATCAGTGGGCGTGCACCGGGTAGTCGGTATAGCCACGTTGATCGCCGCCAAAGAACGTGCTCGGGTCCGGTGCGTTGAGCGCCAGGCCTTCGCGGATTCGCCGAGGCAGATCGGGGTTGGCCAGGAACGGACGGCCAAACGCGATGATGTCGGCGCGACCGTCGGCCAGCGCCTGTTCCGCCGACTCGGGGTCGTAGCCGCCGGCGATCATCAACACGCCAGCCCAGGCATCACGCAACTGAGCGATGATCGCGTCCCAGCGCGGATCGAAGTTTTCATCCTTGACGGTGCCGACCACGGCGGGCTCGACCAGATGCAGGTAGGCCAGTTTCCAGCGGTTCAGCGAGCGCACGATGTAGCCGAATGTGGCCTCCGGCGATTCATCACCCATGCCCATGAAGCGGCCCATGGGCGTCAGGCGCACGCCGACCCGGTCGGCACCGACTTCGTCGACCACGGCGGCCACCACTTCCAGTAACAGGCGCGCACGGTTTTCCAGGGGGCCGCCATAACCGTCGGTGCGCTGGTTGCTGTTGCTGTTGATGAACTGGTCCAGCAGATAGCCGTTGCCGGCGTGAATTTCCACGCCATCCATCCCGGCGTTCAGCGCATTGCGGGCGGCGCGGCGGTAGTCGTTGATGATGTCGGCGATTTCCGAAACCTGCAGTGCGCGCGGCACCGGCACGTCACCCCAGACACCGTTGCCCTCGGCATCGACGATGAAGGTCTTGCCCGGCACCGGCAATGCGCTCGGCGCCACCGGCAGTGCGTTGTCCGGTTGAAAGCTTGGGTGCGATACGCGGCCCACATGCCACAGCTGCATGAAGATCAACCCGCCAGCCTCGTGTACCTCGCGGCTGACTTCGCGCCAGGCTTGCACCTGTTCATCGTTGTAGATGCCAGGCGTCCACGCATAACCCTGGCCCTGACGGGAAATCTGCGTTGCCTCGGTGATAATCAGCGCGGCGCTCGCCCGCTGGCGGTAGTACTCGGCGTTCATGGATGTCGGGATGTCGCCCGGTTGCCCGGCACGGGAGCGGGTCAACGGTGCCATCGCCACCCGGTGGGGAAGTGTGTAGGGGCCGAGTGCGATGGGGCGGAACAGATGTTGTGTCATAGGGGTTCTCCAGTCTTCGAAAAGGGTCGGCAGGGCGGTGTCGGGACATTTGGCCCGACACCGGATGGCCCTACGTTAAGCGGCTGACCGGTGCTTGATAATCCACACGCGACGCCACGCTGCATTGCGTGAAATGCAACGTGGCGCGTTTCAGGCAGGCTGTTGCGAGCGGGTCAGGGGCAGGTTCAGCCAGCGTCGTCCGGTGGCATTCGCCACGGCATTGCCGATGGCGGCGGCCATGGGGCCCTGGACGATTTCGGCGGCCCCCAGAAACGGTTGCCCCGGTTGGTCGAGCAGGTGAACGTCGACCTTCCTGGGGACTTGCGAGAAGCGCAGGATCGGGTAGCCGCTCCAGTCGTAGCTGCGGATGCCGCCGGCGTCATAGGCGACTTTTTCATACAGCGTCCAGCTGGTGGACTGCACGATCCCGCCCTCGACCTGGTTGCGCAGGCCATCGGGGCTGACGATCTGCCCCACGTCCACTGCGGTGACGACGTGATCGATCTGCACTTCGCCGGTCTGCGGATGCACCCGCAGACGCACGGCAATGGCGCAGTAGCCCATGATGTTTTTGTAGCGCGCGAAGGCGAAGCCAAGGCCTGCGCCGGGTTCACTGCTTTTTTGTGGCCAGTCGATTGCATCGCGCACCCGTTCCACCACCGCCCGCGCCCGAGGGTCTGTCAGGTGCGCCAGACGCAGGGCAACCGGATCGACTGCGGCCTTGGCGGCCAGCTCGTCGATACAGGCTTCGATGGCGAAGACGTTGATGTGCGCCCCCAGCGAGCGCATGGCCGAGGTGCGGAACGGCATTTCGGTGACGAAGTTCATGTCGATCCGCGAGGAGGCCACGGTGTACAGCGGCACTGCGTTGCGATCGCCATCGCCTTCAGGCTGGGCGATCGGCACCGAGGGTGCGGAAGCGAACGGCCGGGCCAGCAGGCGTGCAGGCAGCAAGCGCCCGGCGTTGACGATGCGTTCGTTGTGCGGCGTGGTCCACAGCTCATAGTTCCAGTCTTGCAGCCGACCCTGTGCGTCGAGGTTGGCTTGCACTTCGGTGACCATCGCCGAGCTGTAGGGCTCCCAGAGGTTTTCCTGCTCGCGCATCCACTGCACCCGCACTGGCGAGCCCGGTACGTGCATGGCAATCAGCGCTGCGTCAGCCGCGGCATCGTCTGCGCCGTTGTGGCCGTAACAGCCGGAGCCTTCAGTGTGGATGCAGCGCACGCGCTCGGGCGGCAGCCGCAGCATCTCGGCGATTCCGGCGCGCAGCGGATACACGCCCTGGGTGTGGGTCCAGACGGTGAGGGTGCCGTCCTTGAACCAGGCCACGGCGCAGGACGGGCCGATCGAACCATGCATCAGGTATTGCTTGGTCACCCGGGCGCGATATTTGTGGTCGGTCGCGCCTTGGGGTGTGCCTTCATGGCTGATGGGATAACGACGCGAGGGCAGACGTTCAAGCAAGGTGTGGATGTCCCGCGATTCGGGAATCGCCTGTCCGCCGCTCCAGCGCGCCGAGGCGTATCCATGGCGCATGGCTTTGATCGCTTGCCATTCATCCCGCGCCACCACGGCCAGATAATTGCCGTCGCGAATCACCTGCACCACCCCGGACAGCGTCTTGATCGATTCCGCATCGATGGCTTCCAGCGTGCAGCCGGGGCGCGGCGGGCGGATGACCCGGGCGTGGAGCATGCCCGGCAGGCGAATGTCCTGCACGAACGCCGCGCCGCCGCTGACTTTGCCCGGAATATCCAGCCGTGGCAGCGAATGGCCGATGAGCTTGAACGACGCCGGTGGCATCGAGGGCGATGCGGATTTTGCGTAGCGGTGCAGATCGACCTGCTGCACGGCGTCGGCGTAGGACATGCGTTGCCCGGTCGGGCCGAGAATGATGCCGTCGCGAGTCGTCAGCAGCGCCGGCGCAACGTTCCAGCTGCGCCCGGCCGATTCCAGCAGCATCTCACGCACTTGTGCCGCCGCGTTGAACAGCGCGGTGCCGCTGTCGAAAACCGAGTGGCTGCCGGCGGTGTAGCCTTCGTTCGGCGTGAGTGCGGTGTCGGCGGTGAGCAGGTTGATCGCGGTCGGGGCGACCTCCAGGCGTTCAGCGGCAATTTGCAGTAACGCGGTTTTGACCCCGGTGCCCAGTTCGACCTTGCCGGTGTAGACGGTGATGCCGTCGGGGCCGACGCGGATCCAGGCATCGAGCCAGGGGTTGGTGCGCAGGCTGCCGGGCAGGTCCGGCGCCAGCACGACCGTACCGAGGGTATCGACTTCGGTGTCAGCCAGGGCGCGGCGCGAGACCGGCACCAAAGCAAACGCCACCAGCAGGGCGCCCCCGCGCAGGAACGCGCGGCGACTGTGATCGACCTCATTGATCGTCGTCATTGCGCACTCCCGTTTTGCCGGGCGACAAGGTTGATCGCCTCGATGATGCGCAAGTGCGTGCCGCAGCGGCACAGGTTGACGGACATGTGTTCGCGAATGGTCTGTTCGTCGGGATGCGGATTGCTTTCGAGCAGTGACTGCGCACGCATCAACATGCCGGCGATGCAGTAACCGCATTGAGCGGCCTGTTTGTCGATGAACGCTTGCTGCAGTGAGCCGGGGCGTTCGGCGGTTCCCAGACTCTCGACCGTCCGCACCTTTTTGCCTTCAAGGCCGGCGCAGGGTGTCAGGCAGGAAAACACCGGTTGGTCATCGACGATGACGGTGCAGGCACCGCATTGGCCCAGACCACACCCGTACTTGGCGCCGTTCAGGCCCAGGTGATTGCGCAGCGCATAGAGCAGCGGCATGTCCGGTTCCAGCTCGAGAGCCCGGGAAGATCCGTTGACGTTGAGGGTGATCTGAGTCATTTCGTCTCCTGACGTAGCGCTTCGAGGGTGGCGGAAAGGTCGGTCCAGGGTTGGTCGGGTCTGGCCTGATGGCGCAGGTAGACGGCCAGGGCGTTGAGTTGAGCGTTGTCGAGACTGGCGGCGAACGAGGGCATCACCGGCCCCGGCTGGCCGGGTTCTGCCGGGATGCCTTCGAGTACGGTTTTCACAAAGTTGCGCGGGCTGGCAGCCTGCAGCGCCGAGGTGCGATCCAGTGCCGGGCGGCCGTCGATGTCACGCATCGGCGCGCCTTGGGCATGGCAGCCGGCGCAGGCACTGGCGAACAGCAGCACGCCAGAGGATCGATCCGCAGGTTCAGCGCTGGCGCTCGGAATTTCGTTGACCGCGGTTTTCGCCGGCAGACTCAGCAGGTACTCGGCAATCGCCTGAGCATCTTCCGCGGGCAAGCGCGCCAGACCGAGACTGACCGGGCGCATCGGGCCCGCCGCCGTGCCGTGTGCGTCGACCACTTCGGCCCGCAGGTAACTCACCAATTGTTCGCTGCTCCACGGGTTTGCCCGGTGCGCCATGCCCAGCAGTGACGGCGCGTCCCAGCCATCCACGCTGCCGCCGGCCAGGTTTTCGCCGGATTTCTCGGCGCCGATCAGGTTCAACGGCGAATGACAGCCCGCGCAGTGACCGGGACCTTCGACCAGGTAACGTCCGCGATTCCACGTCTGCGATTGCTCCGCCAGCGGCGTCAGCGGTTTTCCATGCAGGAACAGCAGGTTCCAGAACGACACCAGTGGCCGGATGTTCATCGGGAAGTTCATGCGGTTCTGTTGTGGCGGCGAGTCCACCGCGGGGCCGCTCATCAGGTACGCATAGGCGTCGGCGATATCGTCTCCGCTCATGCGCCGGTAATGAACGTAAGGGAAGGCCGGGTACAGGAAGTGGCCGTCGCGGGAGATCCCTTCACGCATCGCCCGCTCGAAGGCCGGCAACGACCATTGGCCGATGCCGGTCTGTGGATCCGGGGTGATGTTGGTGCTGTAGAGGGTGCCGAACGGCGTTACCAGCGGCAGTCCGCCGGCCAGGTATTGGCCGCCGGGTCGCGTGTGACACACCGCACAGTCGCCAGCCTCGACCACTCGTGCGCCGCGTTGCAGTTGCGCGGAGTCGAAGGTTTGCGGGCGCTCGACCGGCGCAATTGCCGGACGCCACATCAGCGCCAGGGCCGCGATTGCACCGATCGACGCGAGGGCTGCCGCGCTGACCCACAGCGCTCTGGATCTCATGAAATGGCCGTTCATGAGCGGCTGCCCAAGCGGCACGCGGTGGGCGTGAGGGACGGATTCGGCATCTTCGACAACTCCTTGAACGACCGGGGAAGGGCGCCGATGCAAAGCCCTGCGCCTGGTGCCCAAGGGTAGAGAAGGTGCATCCGTCCGAGTATTGCCGGACCGCGCAATAGCACGTTGCGCCAAGTGCAACGCCGAGGGTCGTTGCATTTGGCGCATCACTCAATTGCCTTTGGGATGGATACTCGAAGGCCTGCGCGCCCCTTAGCCTTGGCGTCACTTTTCCAAACTCATCGAGGTGTCATCATGCTTACGGGCAATCCGGCAGCGGCGGCCAAGGCCGAACCATCCGCTTCTCTTTCCGGCCTGATGGTCGCGTTCCTGGCATTCTGCTGCGGCGCGGTCGTGGCCAACCTTTATTACGCTCAGCCGATCGTCGAACTGATCGCGCCGCAGATCGGCCTGTCCAGTGCCAATGCCAGTCTGATCGTTTCACTCACGCAGTTCGGTTATGCATTGGGCCTGCTGTTGCTGGTGCCGCTGGCCGACCTGATGGAGAACCGTCGGCTGGTAGTGGGCTTTACCCTGGCGGCGAGCGTGACCCTGTTGTGCGCCGGTCTGACGCATTCGCCGTCGATGTTCCTTGTCCTGTCGCTGCTGATCGGCCTGACTTCGGTGGCGGTGCAGATCCTGGTGCCGTTGGCTGCGCACCTGGCGCCCGAGGCGACCCGTGGCCGGGTGGTGGGCAACATCATGAGTGGCCTGTTGCTGGGCATTCTGCTGTCGCGACCCCTGTCGAGTCTGCTGGTGGAAGTGTTCGGCTGGCGCGGGGTGTTTTTCAGCGCGGCGGCACTGATGGCCGTCATCGCCCTGATCACGGCGATTGCCTTGCCGCGCCGCGTCCCGAGCCATCAGGCGACTTACGTGGCGCTGATCGGCTCGGTGTTTGCGCTGGCCCGTCGGCACGCGGTTCTGCGTCAGCGTTCGCTGTATCAGGGCTTGCTGTTCGCCAGCTTCAGCCTGTTCTGGACCCTCGCACCGATCGAGCTGATGCGGCACCACGGTTTCAGTCAGGCACAGGTGGCGATATTTGCCCTGGTCGGTGCCGTCGGGGCGGTCGCAGCGCCGATTGCCGGGCGGCTGGCCGATGCCGGGCACGGTCGGCGCGGGACGCTCGTGGCACTGTTGCTCGCTCCGGCCTCGTTGCTGATCGCCGCGCTGCCGGGCAGCGGCTATGTCTGGCTGGTGGTTTGCGCGGTGCTGCTGGACTTCGCCGTGCAACTGAACATGGTGCTGGGCCAGCGCGAGGTGTACGCCCTCGATCCGCACAGCCGGGCCCGCCTGAATGCCGTGTACATGACCAGCATCTTCGTCGGCGGTGCTCTGGGATCGCTGGTCGCCAGTCCGCTCTACGAGCATTTTGGCTGGAACCTGTCCGCCGTGTCCGTGGCGTTGCTGCCGGCGCTGGCCCTGGCGCTGTTCCTGAGCCGCAAGGCCGATGCCTGAAACGCAGGCACCGCTGAGTCCGATGAAGCACGGTCCTACAAGACGATTGGCGAACGGTGATGCACAATCATCACCGTTTCCTTTCGATCGGGCTCCACTTATGGACAAGTTGCTGGCACTGAAGATGTTCGTTGAAACCGTACGTTGCGGTGGTTATTCCTCGGCGGCGCGCAAACTCGGCATCTCGACGTCCTCGGTGACACGCCAGGTGGCGGGGCTGGAACACGAGTTGGGCGCCAGCCTGCTCAACCGCACGACACGCAACACCAGCGTGACGGTCGCCGGCCAAACCTATTTCGAGAAAGCGGTGGCCATTCTCGATGCCATCGATGAGGCCGACGCGGTTGTCGCCGACCGGGGCAGCGAGGCGCAGGGACGCCTGCGCATCAGCGTGCCGGTGGAGTTCGGCCGACAGATCATTGCGCCGCAACTGGGAGTATTGCTCGACCGCCATCCGGGGCTTGAAATCAGTGTGTCGTTGAGCGATCAGGTCAGCGATCTGCTGAGCGAGCAGATCGATGTCTCGGTGCGCCTGGGATCGTCGGTGGTCAGTGACGATATCGTCAGCAAACGCGTGGGCGGCTTCCAGCGCTGGGTGGTGGCGAGTCCGGATTACCTGAGCGGTCACGCTGTGCCGGCGCATCCACGAGACTTGCTTGAGCATCAATGCCTGCGCTTCGACTACGGTGGTTCGCACCAGCACTGGACGTTCCAGGGCGACGAGGAAACCATCCAGCTCAATGTCCATGGCCGCCTGCAAAGCAACAATGCCGACATCCTGCGCGAAGCGGCGGTGGCGGGGCGCGGGGTGGCCCTGCTGGCCGACTGGCTGGTGCGCGCTGATGTTGAGGCGGGTCGGTTGATGCGGCTGCTGAAGGGGTATGAAGTCAACCCCGGTAATGCGAGCTGCTGCATCAATGCGTTGTATCTGCCCAATCACCGTGGCTCCAGCCGTATCAATGTGTTCATTGATTTTCTGGAAGACATTCTGGCGCGTCCCTGCGCTAAGAAGACCTAGAAGGTGTACTTGGCCGTCAGCATCATGTTGCGCGGCGTGCCATAGCTGTCGCCGCCGTAGCTGACGGAGTTGGCGATGGTGGAGTAGTACTTGCGGTCGAAGATGTTGTTGGCGTTGAGTTGCAGGTCGAGGTTGTCATTGACCCGGTAGCCGGCCATCAGGTCGGTCACGGCGTAAGCGCCTTGCTTGAGGCGGTAGTTGCCGCCATCGAGCAGTTCGATGTCGTTGTACATGCGGCTCTGCCAGGAGATGTTGCCGCCCACACGCAGTTTTTCCAGCGGGCCCTGGAAGTTATAGCGGGTGGTGAGCTTGAACAGGTGCTCCGGGGTGTCGGTGTCGAACTGCTTGTTGACGTTCTGCGGGTTCGCCTCGTCTTTGATGGTGTGCGTGCGGGCGTAGGTGTAGCCGCCGCCGATCTGCCAGTTGTCGGTGAGCGCGCCTTGCAGCTCGAGGTCGATACCCTGGCTGCGGATCTCGCCGGAGGCGTCATAGCAGGAAGACTGCGGGCAGTTCGGCACGAACACCTGCACCGCGCGGTTTTCCTGATCGACACGGAACACGGCGAGGCTGGCATTCAGCGCGCCGCCCAGGTATTCGCCCTTGATGCCGACCTCGTAGTTCTTGCCCACGATCGGCTTGACCGGGTTACCGGAGGTGCCCTTGTTGCTCTGCGGGGTGAAGATGTCGCTGTAGCTGGCGTACACCGAATGATGGTCGTCCAGCTCGTAGATCAGGCCGGCATAGCGGGTGACGTTGCGGGTGACTTTGTAATCGCCGTCGCCATCGCGGTTGTCGTAGTCGTACCAGTCCAGACGCCCGCCGAGGATCAGCTTCAATGGGTCGGCCAGGCTCAGGCGGGTGGTCAGGTACACGCCGTCCTGAGTGGTGACTTCACGTGTGTTGTTGGTGTGGACGAAGTCCGGCTTGCCGGCGTTGATCGGCCAGTTGGTGTCGTACGGCGAGTAGTTGTGGGTGGTCAGGTCGTAGATGCGTTTGCTGGCGCCGACCACCAGTTCATGGCTGCGTCCGAAGGCTTCGAACGGGCCGCTGAAGAAGGCGTCGAGACCTGCCTGGTTTTCATCGGCCTTGGACTGGTAAACCGTGCGGGCCAGGGTGTCGTTGACCCAGCGCGACTGGTACGAGCCGGAGAACAGCGCGTTCTGTTCGGAATAGTTGGCGTTGACCTGCAGCTTCCAGTCGTTGGCCAGTTGCTGACGGATCTCGGCGAAGACGGTGTTGATTTCCTGATCCTTGTCCTCCCAGGAAGTGCCGGGGTTATACGAGCGCGGCAGGTCGAGGTGATGGCCGTCGAGGCCGATCATTGATGAACCCCAAAAGTAGTTGGTCCTGTCCTTCTGGTGCGAGAAGCCGAGGGTCAGGGTGGTGTCGTCGCTCAGATCGGCTTCGGTGACGGCGTAGAACAGGTTGTGTTGCTCGTCGACGTCATCGATGAAGCTGTTGGCGTCGTGGTAGGACGTGACCACCCGGCCGCGCAGGGTGCCGCTGTCGTTGAGCGGGCTCGAAGCATCGAGCTCGCCGCGATAGTTGTCCCAGGTTCCGGCGGCGCCGGTCAGGGTGACGCGCTGCTCGGCCAATGGCCGTTTGCGCACCAGGTTGATCGCCGCCGAAGGGTTGCCGGCACCGGTGACCAGACCGGTCGCGCCCCGAACGACTTCAACCCGATCAAACATCGCCAGATTCGGCTGGGATCCGACGTTCACGCCGTCGTAGCCGCTTGGAATGCCGTCGTACATCAGGTTGTCGATGTTGAAACCCCGGGCTTTGTAGGCCTGTCGGCCTGGGCCGTTGGAGTAGTCGAGGAACAGACCCGGCGTGGCATTGACCACGTCGTTGATGCTGGTCATCGCCTGATCGTCCATGCGCTGGCGGGTGATGACGGTCACGGCTTGCGGTGTTTCGCGCAGGGTCAACGGCAGTTTGGTGGCGGTGGCCATGGTGCCGGTGGTGTACGACTCCGAGCCTTCGGTGGTGCTGCCCAGTTGGGTGGATGTGATTGCAGTCGCGCCGAGTTCGAGGGTGGCGGGCGGTGCAGCGTCTTGCGCCTCGCGGGTTTCATCGGCCAGCGCCGGGGTCATGACGGCCATGCAGATGGCCATGGACAGGAGGTTGCGTGACGGGTTGAAACGATGCGGCGAGGTTGGGCGCGACATTGAGGCTTCCTGATTTTAAATAGCAAACAAAGAGCAGTTGAGAATCATTGCCAATAATTGTGTCAGGGTTTTTTACCGCAACAAAGCGCTTCGTGAAAAAAATGTGAAATTGCGCAATGGGAGAGGGCGGTAGGCTTGAGTCATTACGGAACCGCTCAAGCACGGACGTTGCAGCACAGCCAACCGAAAAGCCGTTTGTCAGCTTCCTATGCAATCCAGCAGGTTGGCGTCTACTTTTGTGGCCGGGTCAGCCAAATGACAGGCGAAATTCTGAAGTCATTGAAGCGAATTCGAACTGGCCCCGTGACGTTGATTTCAGGATGGATCTTGAATGAGGCGCGGAGCGTCGCTCCGGCGATGCGTAACGGAAACCCGCGCCTTTGAACTCGTTAAGGAGAACGCAGATGGCAATCAGCCGAGTCACCGAAACAACCGATAAAACAGCGCTGGTGCAAGCCGAGGTGTACCGCTGGTACAACCTCTTTTTCCCGTGGTCGCGCGGCGTGGCTTCCCAGTCGGAAGAGGCGATCAAGCCTTTGTACGATGCCCTGGCGAACGATTTCCGGGTGGTGCTCACGGACGGTCAGATCATGGACCGGGAGAACTACTGGGAACGCCTTTGGGGGCTGCACGGCAAACGTGCCGGAAGCCCTGAATCACACATCATCAATCTCTCGATCACGCCACTTCCCGGTGACTTCTTCCTCACGGTTTTCGACCTGGTCAAGAACGGGATCACCAAGAAGAAAGTCGACTCGGCGCTGATGCGCCTCGACCCGGATTCGCCATCGGGAATCTCGTGGATTTACGTCCACGAAAGCGAGCACGAGACGTCGTTTGCGTAAATCGTTGAATGACCGTTTCGCTCCTCTGGTTGTTTGAACCGGAGGAACGGCATCGCTCCAACCCTGTAAAAAGAACCGCCCGAAGCCGTGCATCGGGCGGTTTGTCGGATCAAACAGGGCTGATTCAGATCAGCCGCAGGGTGACGTCGATGTTGCCGCGAGTGGCCTTTGAGTAAGGGCAGGTCTGATGCGCAGCGTCCACCAGCGCCTGAGCGACCGAAGGCTCCAGCCCCGGCAGGCTGACACTCAAGCGCGCCTGAAGAAAGAATGCATCGCCGGCCTTGCCCAGATCGATTTCGGTTTCGACCGCCACCTCCGCCGGAAGCCTGATCTTCTGTGCCGCGGCTGCCTTGCCCATGGCGCCGATGAAGCAGGCCGACCAACCGGCTGCCAACAGCTGTTCGGGATTGGTGCCGCTGCCATTTGAACCGGGTGGCGAGAGCTTGATGTCCAGGTTGCCGTCCGAACTGCGCGATGCGCCATCGCGCCCGCCGGTGGTGCGGGTCTTGCCGGTGTACAGCACGGTGTCGAGTTGATTGATCATGGAAATACCTGCCTGAGTGATGGGGGATGTCGGACAGTGAAGGTTCCGATGGCTCACACTTTTGCATTGGCATGTACCCGGGATGTGTCGTGCAGCGGAGTTTTTGTATCGCTCTGTAGCCTGTATCGGCGTGGGAGGGATCAAGGGCGCAACTAATCGAAACTTCGCCGTCCGACGGGCTGTCCAGACCTTTACATCTCCCGAGCGTGTCGTGGATGTCGGCGCACCGGGATGTCATACGCAATGAAAAGATGAGGTCGGACATGACGGTGACAGTGGGTGATTTTCTGGTCGAGCGCCTGAGCCAATGGGGTGTGACACGAATTTTTGGTTATCCCGGCGACGGTATCAACGGCGTCTTCGGTGCGTTGAGCCGGGCAGGTGGCAAGATCGAGTTCGTCCAGGCGCGTCACGAGGAAATGGCGGCGTTCATGGCGTCCGCCCATGCCAAATTCACTGGTGAACTGGGTGTGTGCATCGCGACATCCGGCCCCGGCGCCTCGCACCTGATCACCGGACTTTACGACGCTCGGCTGGACCACATGCCGGTGCTGGCGATTGTCGGGCAGCAGGCGCGCACGGCACTGGGCAGCCATTATCAGCAGGAGCTGGATCTGGTCTCGATGTTCAAGGACGTGGCCGGAGCATTCGTGCAGCAGGCTTCGGCACCTTCGCAGGTCCGGCACCTACTGGATCGCGCGGTACGCACGGCGGTCGGCGAACGCCGGGTGACGGCGCTGATATTGCCGAACGACTTGCAGGACATCGAGTACAAGGCCCCCGCGCGGGCCCATGGCACCGCGCATTCCGGGATCGGTTACAGCAAGCCGAAGGTGCTGCCTTACGACGCGGATCTGCAACGTGCCGCCGACGTGCTGAATGCAGGGGAGAAGGTGGCGATTCTGGTGGGTGCCGGAGCGCTGCAAGCCAGCGAGCAAGTGTTTGCGATTGCCGAGAAACTGGGCGCCGGAGTGGCAAAGGCGCTGCTCGGTAAAGCGGTGTTGCCGGACGAGTTGCCCTGGGTCACGGGCTGCATCGGTCTGCTCGGTACAGAGCCGAGCTACAAACTGATGACGGAGTGCGACACCCTGCTGATGATCGGATCGGGGTTTCCCTATGCCGAATTCCTGCCGAAGGAGGGGCAGGCGCGCGGGGTCCAGATCGATTTGCAGCCCGACATGCTAAGTCTGCGCTACCCGATGGAAGTCAATCTGGTTGGCGATGCAGCCGAGACCCTCGCGGCACTGGCACCATTGCTCGAACACAAGCCGCTGCGCAAGTGGCGTAAAAAGATCGAAGGCTGGCGGGCGAGCTGGGATAAAACCCTTGAGAAGCGCGCCATGGCCAAGGCCGATCCGGTTAACCCACAACGGGTGGTGTACGAGTTGTCCCCGCGGTTACCCGAGCAGGCCATCATCACCAGCGACTCCGGTTCTTGCGCCAACTGGTTCGCCCGTGACCTGAAAATCCGCAAGGGCATGAAGTGCTCGCTTTCCGGTGGCCTGGCCTCGATGGGAGCCGCCGTGCCCTACGCGATCGCGGCGAAGTTCGCTTTCCCGCAACGGCCGGTGATCGCCTTGGTCGGCGATGGCGCCATGCAGATGAACAACATGGCCGAACTGATAACGGTCGCCAAATACTGGCGGCAGTGGGACAGCCCGAAGTGGATCTGCGCCGTGTTCAACAACGAGGATTTGAATCAGGTCACCTGGGAGCAGCGCGTGATGGAGGGCGACCCAAAATTCACAGCGTCGCAAAGTATTCCGGATGTGCCTTACCACTTGTTCGCCATCTCCATCGGTCTCAAAGGCATTTTTGTCGATCGGGAAGAAGACGTCGCCGCTGCCTGGGAAAAGGCGTTCGCCTCGGAGGTGCCGGTCGTCATCGAATTCAAGACCGACCCGAACGTGCCGCCGCTGCCTCCGCATATCAAGCTGGAACAGGCGAAGAAATTCGCCACTACCCTGCTCAAGGGCGACCCGGACGAAGCGGGTGTCATCGTGCAAACGGCTAAACAGGTATTGGGGGCGGTATTGCCCGGTAAGCCCAAATAAGCTTCAGCGTGGCGAGGATCGTCTCTGTCGTACTGCCCTTGGCTTCGAACCCGACCGCGTCCATTTCGTCTTAACGCATCTGCAGGATGATCGGACTGCTGCTGGCCGGATCGGTGTGCTCACGCAGTTTGCCAACCGTGTTCGCATCCACAGCGTTGCCGTGATTGCCCCAGGTGCTGCGCATAAAAGTCAGCACCTCGGCGATCTGCTGATCCGACAGCTGCTCACGGAAGGCCGGCATGCGATAGGCATCCGGTACGCCGGCCGCCACCACTCGTTGCGAACCATTCAGAGTGATGTTGATTGCCGAGGCACTTTCCTTGGCCAATGCCGAGGTGGCACCCGCCAGCGGCGGCATCCATTGCGATTGACCCTTGCCGTCCAGACCGTGGCACGACGCACAGCGCGTCACGTAGGTCTGCGCACCGGGCGAGTCCAGACGTGGCGCTGCCGAAACCGCTTGATACTGCCAAGGTGCACCATCGCGTTCGCGATCACCGGGGAGCGACTTCAGGTAGTGGGCAATGGCCGTCAAATCGTCATCGCTCATGAACTGCGTGGAGTTGTTGAACGCCTCGGTCATCGAGCCGTAGACCACCGCGTGCTGGTTGCGACCGGTCTTGAGGAACTGCACGATCTCTTGCTCGCTCCAGCGGCCCAGCCCGGTGTTGTGATCATCACGCAGGCTCGGGGCGTACCAGCCATCGAGCAGGGCGCCGGCGAGGTATGGCTCGCCGGACTCATCCAGTGCCTTCTCGTTGAACGCCAGGCTGCGCGGCGTGTGGCAACTGCCGCAGTGCCCGGCGCCCTGCACGAGATAAGCGCCGCGGTTCCATCGTTCATCCTGCGTCGGTTTGGACACATAAGGTTCGGCGTCAACAAATACACCGTTCCACAGCGCAATCGGCCAACGCAGGTTCAGCGGAAACGGAATCGCACTGGGGATGTTCGCCTGTTTGACCGGCGCTACGCCTTTCATGAAAAACGCATACAGCGCTCGTACGTCTTCATCACTGAGCTTGGCGTAGGACGGGTAGGGCATCGCCGGGTACAGACGGCGACTGTCGGGCGCCACGCCGTGGCGAACGGCACGGTCGAAGTCCGCCAGGCTGTAGTGGCCGATGCCGGTTTCCGTGTCCGGGGTGATATTGGTCGCATGGATCGCGCCCAGCGGCGTGGCCATTTCCAGCCCACCGGCGAATGGCGCACCGCCCGGCACGCTGTGACAGGCTACGCAATCGCTGAGCCTGGCGACGTATTCGCCACGGGCGACCAGCGCCGGGTCGATGTCGGCCACGGCGATCTGATGGTTCTCCAGGCGCGAGACTGGCTCGCGGGTGACGTACCAGGCCAGAAGGCCTGCCGCGAGCAGGCACGGCACCGCCAGCCAGCCAGCGGTTCTTGCGAATCGGCTGTTATTCATGAACGCTCCGGCGCTGATCAAGTGAAAGTGTGTCGGCTCATGGGCAGGCTGCGCACCCGCTGACCGGTCAGCGCTGCCACCGCATTGGCGACAGCAGGCGCGACGGCAGGCAACGGCGGCTCACCGATGCCACCCATTTTTTCCCCGCTCTCGACCACGCGCACATGGACCCGTGCCATCCGCGCAGGCGGCAGGATCGGATACAAGTCGTAGTTGCGCGCCCGGGGTTTGCCATCAATCCACACGGCTTCTTCCACCAGCGTCTGCGATAGTCCCAACGCCACGGCGCCGTTCACCTGAGCCTCGACAATCGCCGGGTTGACGATGCTGCCCGGATCAATCGCTTGCCAGATGTCATGCACCTTGACCTGGCCGTTCTCGATGGACACCTCGGCGATCACCGCCGTCTCCGTACCAAACGGCGAAGCCATGGCCACGCCGCGTGCACGTTTGCTGCCATCCTCGGCGGTAAACGGCCCACGTTTCCAGCCGCCCGACAGTTCACCCACGGCTTGCAGCAGTGTGGTCAGCCGTTGGTTGTCACGCAGCAAATGCAGGCGCAGGTCGAACGGGTCTTTGCCGCCCTTGTCGGCCAGTTCATCGAGGAACGATTCATAGAAGAAGTCGTTGAGGGAATTGCCCACCGAGCGCCAGTAGCCAAGCATCGCCGGGCCTTTGACGTAAATCTGCGCGATGCGCTTGTTGGGGATCGCATAGGACTTGCCCGACAAGCCTTCAAGCGCGGTCGGATCGAGCTTTTCACCTTGCTTGCCGGCGAGGGCTTCGGTCGGGCCTTCGGTGGCACTGATCGCTTCGATTGCCAGCGGCCAGCCGTCGTTGTCCAGTGCCGCCCGGAAATTCACCGCGGCAACCGGGCGGAGCACGTCACGCAGGAACTCTTCTTCGCGGCTCCAGATCAGCTTGACCGGACGGCCAACTGCCTTGGACAGCGCAATCGCCTGCGGATACGGACTGGCCGAGTCATAGAGGAAATGCCGGCCGAAGAACCCACCCAGCAGTGGCGAATGCAAGGTGATGCGCGAAAGATCGAGGCCCGTACGCTTGGCGATGTCGGCACGGAACATGTCCGGCGCCTGATTCGGCAGCCAGACTTCCAGCGAACCGTCCGGATTGAATCGGGCCAATGCCGACGGAGGCTCCAGTTGGCCGTGGTTCAAATACTGGTTGTGGTAAGTGGCATCGATCAGGGTTTTGCTTCCCTTGAGCATCGCAGCCACGTCGCCTTCGTTTTCATCATCTTTGGCCGGGCCCTTGTCTTCGGCGAGGCGCTTGAACCAGGCATCGCTGGAAAAGTCGGCGGGCATCGGCCGCACTTTGCTGTCGGCCGTCGGCTCTTGCCAGTCCACCTGGATCGCCTCGACGGCACGTTTGGCGTGCCACCAGCGCTCGGCAACCACCGCCACGGCACCCGGCAGACGATGCACGGAATGCACGCCTTTCATCGCCTTGACCTGATCTTCGTTGCGCAGGTTGCCCACGGTCATCCCCAGGCGCGGGGCATGTTGAACGGCGGCATGCAGCATGTCGTCGACTTTCAGATCGATGCTGTACAGCGCCTTGCCCGTGGATTTGTCGTAAGCGTCGAGACGCTTCACCGGTTTGCCGATCCAGCGGAACTGGCTCGGATCACGCAGCTTCACCGAGGCCGGATCGGGTACCGGCAGATCCATCGCGCGCTCGGCCAGTTCACCGTAGGCCAGCGAGCGGCCCGACTTCGCATGGACCACCTTGCCAGGCTCGGTGCTCAACTCGCTCACCGGCACGCCCAGTTGCTGCGCGCCGGCCTGCAACAGCATGGCGCGGGCAAGGGCGCCGAGGCGACGCATGACCGGGTAACTCATGCGCACCGACATACTGCCGCCGGTGATGCGCATGCCGTTCTCCATGACTACGTAGGCCTCGCCGGGCGGGGCGGCTTCGACCAGGAAGGTCGCCGGATCGGCATCCAGTTCTTCACCGACGATCTGCGCCATGGCGGTGAACGTCCCTTGTCCGCCTTCCATGAACGGGCAGAGCAGACGCACGCGGTTGTCCGGACGGATCTCGAGAAACGCCGGGACCTGCGTGCCACGCTCGGCCGTCGTCGCCGCTGCAGCTTGCACGCGTGTCGAACCGAGTGGGAGACCGAAGCCGAGCACCAGCGCGCCGACGGCGGTACCGGTCAGGAAGCGTCTGCGCGACACATTGATCGGTTCGTGCAGATCCAGTAGTGAAGCGTGTTGTGAAGGGTCGATACGAACGTTCATCACGCGTCCCCCTTGCCGGCAAGTTCATGCACGGCGGCATGAATGGCGTTGTAAGTACCGCAGCGGCACAGATTGACCATCGCCGCCTCGATCTGCGCATCACTCGGTTTGGGGTTCTGCTTGAGCAGCGCGGTGGCAGCCATCACCTGCCCGGACTGGCAGTAGCCGCACTGGGCGACCTGCAGATCGACCCAGGTCGAGACGACTCGTTTGCCCACGTCGTCGGTTTCGATGGCTTCAATGGTGGTGACCTCGCGACCAACCACACCCGCCACCGGCGTGACGCACGAGCGCACGACGTTGCCGTCCACCAGCACCGAGCAGGCGCCGCATTGCGCCAGTCCGCAGCCGTACTTGGTGCCGGTCATGCCCAGATCATCGCGGATCACCCACAGCAGGGGCGTATCGGCGTCGGCATCGACCTGATAGGTCTTCTGGTTGATTCGTAGTTCCATGGTTCACCCGCTTGATCATCGGTTGACGTGCATTGTTATGAGCGGTGACACGCGGCGAGGCGCATCACCGGTTTTCGTTCAATTCGCGACTGTGCCGAGCGCTTCTGCCTCGAAGGGCTGCCCGCGCAAAAGGGCCATGTCGCGGCTCGGTGCGGTACCGAACAGGCGGCCGTATTCGCGGCTGAATTGCGAAGGGCTTTCATAGCCGACCGCAAACGCCGCCCGCGACACGTCCAGGCGCTCGACCAGCATCAGCCGCCGGGCTTCGTTGAGCCGCAGCCATTTCTGGTACTGCAGCGGACTCATGCCGGTGAGCTGGCGGAAATGATGGTGAAAGGTCGGCGCACTCATCTGCACTCGCGCGGCCAGATCGTCGATGCGCAGGGCATCGGTGTAGTTGACCTTCAGCCAATCAATCGCCTTGGCGATGCGATAACCCTGACCGTCGACGGCAGTGATCTGCCGCAGCCGTGGGCCTTGGTCGGTATGGAGCAGCCGATAGTGGATTTCTCGCAGGATCAGCGGCGCCAGGACCGGGATCGCCTCGGGTTCATCGAGCAACGCCAGCAAGCGATCGAGCGCGTCCTCCAAAGCTGACGACAGGCTGCCAATCGAAGCGCCCGTACCCGTTGAAGGCTGGCGTTTCGCGGGCAAGCCGCTCTTGGTGATGACCTCGGCAAGCATGCTGACATCCAGTTTCAGTACGAGGCCGACACAGGGCTGTTCAGGACTGGCGAGCATCACTTCGGAGTTGGCGGGCAGATCCAGTGAAGTGACCAGAAACCGCGACGGGTCATAGCTGTAGCCCTCACCACCGACCCACAAGCGCTTTTCGCCGCGACCCACGAGAATCAGGCTGGGTTCGATCATGCAAACAACGGGGGGCGCCGGCTGGTCGCGACGAAACAGCGACAGCCCGGGTATCGACGTGGCGAAGTCACCCGGTGCTTTCACACGCGGGTCGATGTGCCGTGCCAAAGGTGATTCCTGGGGCAGAGGGGTCGGGATCATGTGGGCTCACTCCTTTGACCGGACTCTAATGCGCGCGCGAGACGTTTCCTATCCATCACCCTGCATCGCCAGAGGATCAGGCAAGCATTCAAGAGGAATGCGCTAGGGAAGCACCGGATTGACCGGGAGAATGTGTCTATCTGTTACAGGGGTGGTGCCCGGATGGGCGACAAACCGCTTGCCCCTGCGCATCACCCCCCTACGTTTTTTCGCACCACAGGTAGTTTTCATGACGTTACCTTCTACAAAACCTTCTGAAAGAACGGGCGGCTGGAGCGCCGTGCTGGCCATGTCGTTGGCCGCATTCGCCCTGGTCGCTTCAGAGTTCATGCCCGTCAGCCTGCTGACGCCGATTGCGGCAGACCTGCACATCACCGAAGGTCAGGCCGGGCAGGGGATTTCCGTGTCCGGTGCCTTTGCATTGATCACCAGTCTGTTGATTGCCTCGGTCGCCGCTCGCATCGAACGCAAGCAGCTTCTGCTGGGCCTGACCTTGCTGATGATCGTCTCCGGAACGGTCGTCGCACTCGCCCCGGGCTACCCGTCCTTCATGTTCGGACGTGCGTTGATCGGGATTGCGATTGGTGGTTTCTGGTCGCTGTCGGCGGCGACCGCCATGCGCCTGGTGAAGCCTGAACAGGTTTCCCGTGCGCTGGCCATCGTCAATGGCGGCAACGCCTTGGCCACGGTTATCGCCGCTCCGGCCGGCAGCTTCCTCGGCTCGTTGATCGGCTGGCGCGGTGCATTCTTCTGTGTGGTTCCGGTCGCGGTGCTTGCCGCAGTGTGGCTGCTGATCAGCCTGCCGTCCTTCAAGGCCGAACGCCAGGCCGGTAGCGGCAACGTTCTGCGTCTGATGAAGCAATTGCCAGTGGCTTTGGGCATGGTCGCCGTGAGTGTCTTTTTCATGGGGCAGTTCATGCTGTTCACCTATCTACGGCCCTTTCTTGAAGGCGTGACTGGCGTCAGTGTCTCAACCTTTTCCTTCATGCTGCTGGGGCTGGGACTGGCAGGTTTTATCGGCACCTTTCTGATCGAGCGGTTTATGGGCCTTGGCCTCTACCGCACGTTGACCGCCATTCCACTGATCATGGCGGTGATCGCGCTGGCGTTGGTCAGCTTCGGCAAATCGCCGGTGCTGACCGCCGTGTTGCTCGGAATCTGGGGGCTGGTCGCCACGGCCGCGCCGGTTGGCTGGTGGACGTGGCTGGCGCAGACGCTCCCGGATGATGCGGAAGCCGGAGGCGGCTTGCTGGTAGCCATCGTCCAACTGGCGATCGCCGGCGGCGCAATCATTGGCGGTCTGGCCTTTGATTTGAGCGGTTACAAAGCCACCTTCGAGCTTAGCGCCGCTGTCCTGGTCGCCGCTTCCGTGCTGGCCTGGCTGGCCGGACGCAATGCCACGCAAATTCATCTTGTCGAGTCGAGCGCGACAGCCTGACGAGATCACCTGCAACCTTCCTTATGGCTCAAGCATCAAACTGCGCCAAACGATAACGGGCGGTTGAACCTGCACATCATCCGGTTGAAGCGCTTGCTGCTCCTCTGGCGAAATCACTTCGGCTGAGGGCCGCTCCAGCAGTAAAGGGTGTGCAGTGTCTACGTTCGATTCAGGAACAGGCGGCGTGGTCATTTGAGCGCAACAACGACCTTGCCCTTGGCGCGTCCCCGCTCAACGTACTTCAATGCCTCGGCCGTTGATTCAAAGGGGAAGGAGCGATCAACCACAGGTTTGATGATTCCGTCCTCAACGAGCGCGGTGATGCGTTGCAGTTGAGCGCCATTGGCCCGCATGAACACGAACGCATAGCTGACGTCCTGCTTGCGCGCTTTGCGACGAATGCCAAGGCTCAGCAGGCGCATGACTTGCTGCAATGGCCAGGACAATCCTTGCTCCCTCGCGAACTGCACAGTGGGTGGGCCCGAGATGGAAATGAGTTGGCCGCCGGGCTTGAGGACCTTGAGTGACTTCTCCAGCACGTCGGCGCCGAGGCTGTTAAGCACCACGTCGTAGTCTTGCAGCACATTTTCGAAGTTCTGCTGTGTGTAGTCGATCACCAGATCGGCCCCCAGCGCCTTGACCCATTCGACATTGGCGGTACTGGTGGTTGTGGCGACAAACGCACCGAGGTGTTTGGCAAGCTGAATGGCAATGCTGCCGACGCCGCCGGAACCCGCGTGAATCAGCACTTTCTGGCCCTTTTGCAGCCGGGCGGTTTCAACCAGTACTTGCCAGGCGGTCAGTGCAACCAAGGGCAGGGATGCGGCTTGCGCCATGTCGGTATTGGCGGGTTTCAGGGCAACCGCGTTTTCGTTCACGGCGATCAATTGGGCGAACGTCCCGATCCGCGCTTCGGGCGGGCGAGCGTATACCTCGTCTCCCGGTTTGAAGCGTGTCACCTGCGGGCCGACTTCAACCACGACACCCGCCAGGTCATTGCCCAATATCAACGGAAAGGCGTAGGGCAGGATCAGCTTGAACTCGCCTTTGCTGATCTTCGAATCCAGCACGTTGACACTGCTCGCATGGACCTCGATCAAGATGTCGTGGGCACCGACTGCAGGGGCGGGTGCTTCGCCAATGCGTCCGGGGTTCTTGCCATAGCCATCAATCAGAAATGCTTTCATCGTGGTGCGGCTCTTGCTGGTTGTACGGAGGGGAGTCGGTGGGTTGCGGTGTTGCTGCGTGACGTGATCAAGCATCGAGAAACGCCTGCGCCTTGGCCACAAAGTCGGCGTGATGCTGGAAAATCCCGCCATGCCCAGCATCCTCATAAATTACCAACTGTGCGTCGGGGATAAGCCTGGCCAGTTCAAACGAGTTAACGCTGGGCACCATGATGTCGTTGTCGCCGTTGACGACCAGTGTCGGTGTGCGCAAGCGTCCGAGCGCTTGCCGCGGTTGTCTGCCCCACGCCGTGATGGCTTTCAATTGCCGCAGGAAGGCGCGTGGAGTCGGGCCCTTGTCGCGATTGTTCTTGCGTGCCTTGAGACGTCTCAAATACTGCGAGGCAGACCGTCGTCCATTGGCCGACGAGGTGAAGAAAAGGTAGAACTTGGGATCGCGCAGGGTCAGCAAGCCTTTGAGGATCAATGGCCATGACACTGTGCCGACCTTGTCGATGCCGGTGCCGCCCGCCGGTCCAGTACCGGTCAGAATCAACCGGCGTAACAAGTCAGGCGCCTTGAGGGCAATGTCCTGAGCGACGAAACCTCCGAGGGAGAAACCGAGCACATCCACGGTTTTCAGCCCCAGCGCCCTGATCAGCTGGATGGCATCGTCGGCCATTTCACCCACCGTCAGTGGCGCGGTGCCGCCCGAGTTGCCGATGCCGCGATAGTCGGTGGTGATGACGCGTCTGGTTTGCGCCAGGCCATCGATGATCGCGGGGTCGAAGTTGTCCAGCACCGCGCCCCAATGATTGAACAGCACGAGGGGCACGCCGGTTGCGGGCCCGGTGTCGCGGTAGGCGAAGGGAATGCCGTTGACCGTGATTGACTGGTTCGCCGCGTCGATGAATGACGTCGGCGAACCCGAGCGGGAATTTGTCTGTATTGAACTCATTGTCACTCCGGCAAGCCAGCAGGATTCGATGCAATGCCCTGTGCCTGCATCGAATCCGGCGCGAATGCTCGCTAGCAAAAAATCACTGTGGCGTCTGATAGCGCTGGGCAACCGCAGACTGACGGATTTGCCCCAGCAGGCCCTGACGTGCGCCCTGCAGTTCATCCCAGCGCTCGGCTTCGTGCAGCGGCGGGATGGTCACAGGTTCGCGACGATCAAAACCGACCAGTGCAGCATCCACCAGATCACCCACTTCCATGATTTCGCTCAGGGTGTTGATGTCGACGCCGGAGCGATCCCAGATTTCCGTGCGAGTGGCGGCGGGTAGCACGGCTTGCACATAGACGCCCTGCGGCGACAGTTCCAGGCTCAGGCCCTGGGACAGGAACAGCACGAAGGCCTTGGTCGCACCGTAGACGCTCATGCCGAACTCCGGCGCCAGGCCCACCACCGAACCGATGTTGATGATTGCGCCGTCGCCGGCCTTGGCCAGGCGTGGGGCGATGGCGCTGGCGAGCCGCACCAGCGCCGTGGTGTTGAGGGCAACCAGTTGCGCGACGCTGTCGGTGCTTTGGTCGACGAAGTGGCCGGACAGCGCGGCGCCGGCGTTATTGACGAGAATGCCGATGCGGGCGTCGTCGCGCAGGCGGCTTTCAACGGTGGTCAGATCGGCGAGTTGGGTCAGGTCCGCCGGGATAACATCGACGGCGACGTCGTGCTCGCTGCGCAAGCGCGCTGCCAGTGCGTCCAGGCGAGCCTGATCGCGGGCGACCAGTACCAGATCGTGACCACGTTTGGCGAAGCGTTCGGCATAGACGGCGCCAATGCCGGTGGAGGCGCCAGTGATGAGAACAGTAGGGCGAGTGCTCATGGGGTATCTCTCTTTCAGGAGGTGAGAAACGGAACGCGCTCAGCTTGCGCTGACGCTCGATTCAGCCAGCGTCGGGTAGTCGATGTAGCCCGCCGCGTCGCCGCCGTAGAGGGTGGCGGGATTGAACGCGGACAGCGGCGCACCCTGCTTGAGGCGCTCCACCAGATCCGGGTTGGCAATGAACGGGCGACCGAAGGCAATCAGATCGGCCTGGTCTTCGGCCAGCCGCGCAGTCGCCAGGTCCAGGTCATAGCCGTTGTTGGCGATATAGGTGTTTTTGAAGCGCTGGCGCAGGGCGTCGAAATTGAAGGGCGCCACGTCGCGCGGGCCGCCGGTCGCGCCCTCGACCACGTGCAGGTAAACCACGCCGAGGGCATCGAGTTGCTCGACGACGTAATTGAATTGCGCCTGCGGATCGCTGCTGGCCACGCCGTTGGCCGGCGACACGGGAGACAGACGCACACCGGTGCGATCTGCGCCGATCTCATTGACGACCGCCGCCGTCACTTCGAGCAACAGACGCGCACGGTTTTCAATCGAACCGCCGTAAGCGTCGGTGCGCAGATTGGCGTTGTCCTTGAGGAATTGATCCAGCAAATAGCCGTTTGCACCGTGAATCTCCACGCCGTCGAACCCGGCAGCGACCGCGTTGGCCGCGGCCTGGCGGAAATCGGAGACGATCCCCGGCAGTTCGTCGAGTTCCAGCGCGCGGGGTTCCGAGACGTCTTCAAAGCGGTTGTTGACGAACACTTTGGTCGCGGCACGCAGCGCAGAAGGGGCCACCGGTGCGGCGCCGTTTTCTTGCAGGTCAACGTGTGAGACGCGGCCGACATGCCACAGCTGCAGGAAGATTTTTCCGCCCTTGGCGTGGACGGCATCAGTGACTGTGCGCCAACCGTCAATCTGTGCCTGGGTGTAGATCCCGGGGGTGTCCTGATAACCCTGGCCCTGTCGGGAAATCTGCGTCGCTTCGCTGATCAGCAAACCGGCGCTGGCGCGCTGGCTGTAATAGACGGCCGCGAATTCGCTGGGGACAAAGCCCTGGCCTGCGCGGTTGCGTGTCAGCGGTGCGAGAACAACGCGGTTCGACAACGTGAGACTGCCTAGCGTGTAAGGGGTGAACAGAGTCTGTTTGGTCATCTGATGAATCTTCCGTGCCCGTTGATGGAGATCGGTGGGGTGTGAAATTAGGATGATGATCGAAATCTAAACTGTCAACGGTTTTGATTATGGCCGACATCTATGTATCATCGGACGCAGGAATTACCGCTAAACGCGAGGTATTGCACGTGAGAGTGACCAAGGCCCAGGCGCAGGCCAATCGAGAACACATCGTTGAGACGGCCTCAGAGCTGTTCCGTGAGCGTGGCTTTGACGGCGTCGGTGTGGCGGATCTCATGGCGGCTGCCGGTTTCACCCATGGAGGCTTCTACAAGCACTTCGGCTCGAAGGCTGACCTGATGGCCGAAGCCTCGGCCTGCAGTCTTGGCAAATCGTTGACCGGCGCCCAGGCGCTCGACGTGCCCGGTTTCATCAACGTCTACGTGAATCGAGAACATCGCGACGGACGCGGCAGCGGTTGCACGATGGCCGCACTGTGTGGCGACGCGGCGCGTCAGTCGGACGATGTGAAAGCCACGTTTGCCGAAGGCATTGAACGCACCCTGCAAACTCTGGGGGGAAAATATCCGACAGGGCCGGATGCCGCGGAGGGTGAGGGGAGAAGGAAAATGATCGACTTGCTGTCGCGTGCGGTCGGCGCAATTGTCTTGTCACGCGCCTGTCCGGATGATTCCGCCTTGGCGGATGAAATCCTTGAGGTATGCCGTGCCGAAATGTTTGCTTCATTGCCGGTGTTGCCGGTCGATGAAGTGGAAACGCCGTAGAAGGGCCGATCCACCCTGTTCGATGACTTGAACGTCAGCCCATTTCAGACAGCCGTTTTTCGTGAATATGTACTCTATTGGTCACGATTTGTAAGACCTCGACAGGGTGAGTAAGCTACGCCCATGAATCAGCCATCCCTATCTTCGCCCGGCCCACGTGGCCCAGTCGATCACGAGATTCGTGATCAGATTGTCGCGGCAGCCAATGAACACTTCAGCCAATACGGCTATGGCAAAACCACGGTGTCCGATCTGGCCAGGGCCATCGGTTTTTCCAAGGCGTACATCTATAAGTTCTTTGATTCCAAGCAGGCGATCGGCGAAGCGATCTGCTCGAATTGTCTGGGGCAAATGGTTGCAGCGGTCGAACAGGCTGTTAACGCAGAGGGGATTTCGCCGACCGAGCGTTTCCGCCGGCTGGTGAAGACCGTGATTGCCACGGGTGTGGACCTGTTCTTCAATGATCGCAAGCTTTACGACATCGCGGCATTCTCCGCAGCGGAGCGTTGGCCAAGTGCTCAGGTGTATGAGGAGCAGATCAAGCGCTTTATCTTCGACATCGTGCGTGAAGGGCGAGAGCTCGGAGAGTTCGAGCGCAAGACCCCGCTGGACGAGACCGTCGAAGCGATTCATCTGGCCTTGCGCCCCTTCGTAAACCCGTTGCTGCTGCAGCACAATCTGGATTTTATCGAGGTAGCGCCCACGCTGACCTCCAACCTCATTCTGCGCAGCCTGATGCCCTGACCTGAAAGCGATCTGGTGGTGCTGCTCAGCGTGCCGCTACAGGTTGTGATTCAGTGGGTTGCCAGCCCCCGCCCAGCGACTTGAACACCGCTACCGCCGCACGGGCCGATTCGGTCCGCGCTTGCGCTCTGGCGTCGGAGGCCTGCAACAGTGTTTCGTCGGCGTGCAGGACATCGATCAGGCTGGCGGTGCCTTTTTCATAGGCGGTGAACGAGGACTGGCGAGCTTGAGTCAGCGCGGCTTCGCCGCCGGTAAGGGTGGTGGTCTGAGTTTGCCGATTCACCAGTGAAGACAGCGCGTTCTCTACATCTTCGGTGGCGCGCAGTACCGACTGGCGATAGGCGGCCAATGCTTCAGATTCCTGGCCTTTGGCCTGATCGATCCGGGCGTTGATGCGTCCGAAGTCGAATAGCCTCCAGCGCAGATCCAGGACAGCGCTCGATTGGCTCGCGCCGCTGGTGAAAAGATTGCCGCCGGAGACGGCAGTCGCGCTGCCGAGCAAGGCGCTGAGGGAAAATTTCGGGTAGTACTCGGCAATCGCTTCACCGATACGCGCGTTGGAGGCCGCGAGACGGCGTTCGGCGACGATCAGGTCCGGTCTGCGCCGCAGCAGATCTGCCGGTGTGGCCAGCGTAGTCAGCGACGGTACATCGGGAATCTCGCCCTCACGTGCCAGTTGCGTGCGGTGAGTGCCGGGAGGCGTGCCGAGCAGCACGTCCATCGCATTCATGGCTGCCTCCAGACCGCTTTGCAGTACCGGAACGGTCGCCTGGACTTGCGACAACTCACCCTCGGCCTGGCGCACCTGATACTCCGCGGCCAGCCCTTTGCCGTAAAGCAACTGAACCTTCTCCAGCAATGCGCGCCGGGTGTCGACTTGCCGGGTGGCGATGTCCAGCCGCGCCTGTAATCCGCGCAGGGTGATGTAGATATCGGCTGTTTGCGCAGCGATTGCCAGCCTCGTCGCCGTGAAACCGGCTGCTGAGGCCTGATACTCAGCCAGTGCCGCCTCACGCCCGCGGCGCAGTCCGCCAAAGACATCGACTTCCCAGCCCGCCTCGAGATTGGCCTCGTAGGCATTGCCATAGCGGTCATAGCCGGGTGTTGAATTCAACACCTGGCCCAGAGGTGTCTCGACGGACTGATAAGCGCGTGCCGCCTGTGCGTTGATGTTCGCCGAGGGCAGCAATGCTGCATTTGCGGCGCCCAGTCCTGCCTTGGCCTGGGTGACGCGCGCTGATGCCTGTGCCAGGTCCAGATTCTGCTGCAAGGCCTGGTCGATGAGGTCGGTCAGCAGCGGATCATTGAAGCTTTCCCACCAGGCGGCATGGCTGTCCGGTGTCGATCCGGATCGCGGTTCGACAGCAGACTGCCCCAGGTAATGATCTGAAAGCGGGGCGCCTGGACCGGACCCACCGCACAACCTGCCATGAGGCTGGCGGTAACCAAAAGAGCAATCGGGCGCAGGGGAGGCATCGGTGTTCCTTAACGAGATTTTCGTGACCATATTACGCAATGGTCACAACGTGTCAATTAAGGCTTGAAAAGGCAATCACGGCATAAACGATAAAACTGGAGCGTCGAATACCTCATTTAATGTGACTGTTGACGATATTGGTCACAAAGATGAGAATATGATGATCATCCTATTTCAGTAAGTGAACCTATGCGCCGGCTTCGAATTTCCCCCATTGCCGCATGCCTGTTGCCACTCGCCCTGGCGGCGTGCGGTGATTCCTCATCCGTTGCAGACCCGCGCACACAGGCGCCTCTGGTCAGGTTCACCGCCGTTCAGGCTGCGGCTGACGGTTCTCGCACCTTCACGGGAGTGGTGACGGCGCGCATTCAGGGCGATCTGGGGTTTCGCGTTTCGGGCAAGGTGCTCGAGCGTCTGGTTGACACGGGGCAGAGCGTCAAACGCGGTCAGCCGCTGATGCGGCTCGACCCCATCGACCTGGGGTTGCAGGCTCGCGCGCAGCAGGAGTCGGTCATCGCCGCACGGGCCCGGGCCAGGCAGACAGCCGATGACGAAGCCCGCTATCGCACTCTGGTCAGCGCCGGCGCCATTTCCGCATCGGCCTACGATCAGATCAAAGCCGCCGCAGATACCGCCAAGGCGCAACTCAGCGCCGCTGAAGCGCAGGCGGACGTTGCCCGCAACGCTTCCGGTTATGCGGTGCTGGTTGCCGATGCCGACGGCGTTGTGGTGGAAACACTCGCCGAACCCGGACAAGTCGTCAGTCCCGGACAACCGGTGGTTCGGCTGGCGCGGGCAGGGCAGCGCGAGGCCATCGTGCACTTGCCCGAGACGTTGCGCCCCGCAGCAGGATCCACCGCGCAAGCCACGCTCTATGGCGACGCCTCGGGTGCTGTTACCGCGAAACTGAGGTTGCTTTCGGATTCGGCGGACCGCACGACGCGTACGTTCGAGGCGCGCTATGTACTGGAAGGCGCGTTGGCCAATGCGCCGATAGGTTCGACAGTCACCCTCAGAATCGCCGAGGGTTCGACACCCGCCGCATCGTTGCAAGTGCCCATCGTTGCGCTTTACGACGCGGGTCAAGGTCCTGGCGTGTGGGTCATCGCCGGGACACCGCCAACCGTGACCTGGCGACCGGTTCAGGTGCTGGGGTTGAGCGACGATTCGGCCCGAGTCGCTGGCGATCTCCGGGTTGGCGAACAGATTGTGGCGCTGGGCGCTCACCTGTTGCGCGAAGGTGAAGCAGTAAGAATGCCCGTGCCTGATGCGGCGACCGTTGCCGGGAGTCGTCCATGAGCGAAGGACGATTCAACCTTTCTGCCATCGCCGTTCGCGAGCGTTCGATCACGGTCTTTCTGATTTTCCTGATCGCCGTTACCGGCACCCTGGCATTCTTCCAGCTGGGGCGTGCTGAAGATCCTCCGTTTACGGTCAAGCAGTTGACCGTCATCACGGCGTGGCCGGGGGCGACCGCACAGGAGATGCAGGATCAGGTCGCGGAGCCACTGGAAAAACGCCTGCAAGAACTCAAATGGTACGACCGCTCCGAAACCTATACGCGGCCAGGGCTCGCTTTCACGATGGTCTCGTTGCTCGATAGCACGCCGCCCTCGCAAATGCAGGAAGAGTTCTATCAGGCGCGTAAAAAACTCGACGATGAAGCGATCAAGTTGCCAGCGGGCGTCATCGGGCCGATGGTCAACGACGAGTATTCGGACGTGACCTTTGCGCTGTTCGCCCTGAAAGCCAAGGGCGAGCCGCAGCGTCTGCTGGTCCGCGATGCGGAGTCCATGCGCCAGCGCCTGTTGCATGTGCCGGGGGTGAAGAAGGTCAACATCATCGGCGAACAAGCCGAACGGATATTTGTTTCTTTCTCGCATGACCGGTTGGCGACCTTGGGCTTGTCACCGCAGGACATTTTCGCCGCGCTGAACAGTCAGAACGCACTGACCCCGGCCGGATCAATCGACACCAGCGGGCCACAGGTTTTTCTGCGCCTCGATGGTGCGTTCGACAAGCTGCAGAAAATCCGTGACACCCCTGTAGTCGTGCAAGGGCGGACACTCAAGCTGTCTGATGTGGCGACTGTCGCACGCGGTTATGAAGACCCGGCTACCTTCCTGGTGCGCAATAACGGCGAAGAGGCGCTGTTGCTCGGTGTGGTGATGCGTGAGGGCTGGAACGGTCTTGATCTGGGCAAGGCGCTGGATGCCGAGACCGTCAGGATCAACGAGGAAATGCCCTTGGGTATGACCCTCTCGAAAGTCACCGACCAGGCGGTGAATATCGACTCCGCCGTTGGCGAGTTCATGGTCAAGTTCTTTGTCGCGCTGCTGGTGGTCATGCTCGTCTGCTTTCTGAGCATGGGCTGGCGCGTTGGCGTGGTGGTCGCCGCTGCGGTGCCGTTGACCCTGGCGATCGTGTTTGTGGTGATGGCGGCCACCGGCAAAAACTTTGACCGTATTACCCTGGGGTCGTTGATTCTGGCGCTCGGGCTGCTGGTCGATGACGCGATCATTGCCATTGAAATGATGTTGGTGAAAATGGAGGAGGGCTACGATCGCATCAAGGCCTCTGCCTATGCCTGGAGCCATACGGCGGCGCCGATGCTGTCCGGAACCCTGGTGACGGCGATCGGTTTTTTGCCGAACGGTTTTGCTCAGTCCACGGCCGGCGAATACACCAGCAACATGTTCTGGGTCGTGGGCATCGCTCTCATCGCTTCGTGGGTCGTGGCAGTGGCGTTCACCCCTTATCTGGGCGTGAAACTGTTGCCAGATATCAAGGCGGTGGAGGGTGGACATGCGGCGATCTACAACACGCCGCGATACAACCGCTTCCGCCGGGTTCTGACCCGGGTCATTGCCCGCAAATGGCTGGTCGCGGGCATGGTCATTGTGCTGTTCTTTGTGGCCGCTGCGGGTATGGGCCTGGTGAAGAAACAGTTCTTCCCGACCTCTGACCGTCCTGAAGTCATGATCGAAGTGCAAATGCCCTACGGCACTTCCATCGAGCAGACCAGCGCCACGGCCGCCAAGGTCGAAGCCTGGCTGCGCCAGCAGGATGAGGCAAAAATCGTCACGGCCTATATCGGCCAGGGTGCACCGCGTTTCTTCCTGGCGATGGCACCGGAACTGCCCGATCCGTCGTTCGCCAAGATCGTTGTACTGACCGACAGTCAGGAAGCACGGGAAACCCTCAAATTGCGTTTTCGTGACGCGGTGGCTCAAGGGCTCGCCCCGGAAGCGCGCCTCAGGGCATCGCAAATCGTATTTGGTCCTTATTCACCGTTTCCGGTGGCCTACCGGGTGATGGGGCCTGATCCGGCAAAGTTGCGCGTGATCGCCGAGCAGGTGCGGGGTGTGATGCAGGACAGCCCGATGATGAGAACCGTGAATACCGATTGGGGGCCGCTGACTCCGTCGTTGCATTTCAACCTGGATCAGGATCGTCTGCAGGCAGTGGGGCTGACATCGACTGCGGTTGCACAGCAATTGCAGTTCCTGCTCAGCGGAGTACCGATCACGGCGGTGCGCGAGGATATTCGTTCAGTACAGGTCATGGGGCGGGCAGCGGGCGATGTCCGGCTCGATCCACAGCAAATCGAAGGTTTCACCTTGGTCGGTGCGTCGGGGCAGCGGGTCCCGTTGTCGCAGATCGGCGAGGTTGATGTGCGCATGGAGGATCCGATCCTGCGCCGGCGTGATCGCACCCCGACCATCACCGTGCGCGGCGACATTGCCGAAGACTTGCAGCCACCGGACGTTTCCAGTGCGCTGCTGAAGCAACTGCAGCCGATCATCGAGAAGCTGCCTTCCGGTTACCGGATCGAGCAGGCGGGCGCGATTGAAGAGTCCGGCAAGGCCGGCAAGGCGATCCTGCCGTTGTTGCCGATCATGATCGCCATGACCCTGGTCATCCTCATTGTGCAGGTCCGTTCGATCTCGGCGATGATCATGGTGTTCCTGACCTCGCCGTTAGGCTTGATTGGCGTGGTGCCGACACTGCTCATCTTCAATCAGCCGTTTGGCATCAATGCGCTGGTCGGGTTGATTGCACTGTCGGGGATCCTGATGCGCAATACGCTGATTTTGATCGGCCAGATTCATCACAACGCGCAAGAAGGGCTGGATCCGTTTCACGCGGTCGTCGAAGCCACGGTGCAACGTGCGCGACCGGTCCTGTTGACGGCCCTGGCGGCGATCCTGGCGTTTATTCCCCTGACACACTCGGTGTTCTGGGGGACGCTGGCCTATACCCTGATTGGCGGCACGCTCGTCGGCACCATAATGACGCTGGTGTTCCTGCCCGCGATGTACTCGATCTGGTTCAAAATCGGTCCTGACGCCAGGCCGCCGGCTGCAACAGTCAAACCGGAGTAGCCATCAGTGCTGAAAATCGAGGCCTGGGTTCACCTGGCAGATCGATGCAGACATTCATGTGATGTGAGCGCCTACCGCCTTCGTTGGGCTTTCAAGAACGGCCCTGAGTGATTACTGGTCGACCCAGGTGCTTTTCATAATGACGAAGAAAGTGTTGCCACTCCGGTTCGCTCCAATAGGAATGGCGTCTGAGTTGCAAAATGTCGTGCCGAGCTGCCCGCAATGAGCTGATTCGCCCATGGGACTTCTCGAGATCGAGCAGCGCAAGCTCGAACTCGGGATCGCTCGACGAATTGCGAACTTTGATAAAAATGTGCTTTGAGCGCATGCAGCCATGTTGCCAGCGGCCGAGATGCATTCGTGCCATCAATGACGCGAGTATTTCGAGCACATTGTCCAGTTGCTTGGGCGTGTATTGGTTTTTTGCACCTTCGTTGTACCACGATTCCAAATCCTGGAAACCGTTCAAGTCCTTGGTGACCAAGATACCGTGCCAGACCCCTTTGATTTTTTGCGCACCGTAGTAAACCGGTTGAGGGGCGTTGACCCCAAGGTGGAGTAACTTTGTGAGCGCGCGGCCTTCGCGCAAGGTAGTGGGGCGCCCCAGAGGATATCTCAGGCTGCGAAACAAATGACCCGTCTGACGCTTAACGTACACAGTCGCACCGTTATGCAAAACTCGCTGCACTCCGCTCGTGCCACTCCTGCGTACGTTGGGTTCTTCTACCCAAGGGCCTGATGTATTCCACCAATAGGGAAAAATTTGGTCGGTTTGGCTCATCGCGCACTCCATTCTTGTGTTGTTATCAGCTGCGCCATCGGCCTTTTTGCTGGCTGGCATCATGCCGTTATTCAAACAGACGTTTCAATATTGGGCTAGTTCCTTTGATGACGCGCTTATCCATTATTGAGCGGGAGCTACGGTCCAAAGGCAGTCGTGAGAGATGAAATGGTTTCGGCCAGGACAGTCGACGGCTTTCAAGTCCGAAGATTAATCCATATATTTCAATGCCTTAACTTGTACTCGTTTCCGCTAGGCAGTATTCATTAATGCTCTGGAGGCCTCTGAAATCAAGGGGTGGATACTTATTTGCGGAAACGAAGTTGTCCGGTTATCTGGCGTTCTGGGTAGGCTCATGATCGCCCTGAATTTCATAGCTGCAATCGAGAGGTTGCGCTTGATGGAAAAGCGACTTTCATCTGAATTGGGATTTTCGCAGCCAACCTGGTCAGTCGTGACAGGCAGGACACGGCCAAAAGCAGACGATCGCTGGAACGCTACAGACTAGATGCTTTTCCAATCATGCTGAAATTATGATCATCGTCGCTGTTCAGGCGGCGTTGGAGGCTCATTGCGTCTTGGCATGTCGCTGCTTTGAGGTCTGAATCCCTCCCGACCTTTCAATAACATTCGATGCGGTTGCGCCCGGCACGCTTTGCGCAATAGAGCGCCTTGTCGCTGCGCGACAGGCTGGCCTCAGCGCTGACATCGGCTGAATGGAGGGCGGCGATACCTACGCTGACCGCCAGTGTCAGACGTTCGTCTCCGTGGTCTAGTGGCGCACTGGCCAGCTCATCCTGGACTCGTTGGGCGAAGATTTTGGCCTCGTCGACGGAAGCATTGCTCAACACCACTGCGAACTCTTCGCCGCCCATGCGACCGGCAGCATCGGTTCTGCGCAGCTGTGTGCAGAGAATGGCCGAGAAGTGCTGAAGCGCGAGATCACCTACCGAATGTCCCCAGCGATCATTAATGGCTTTGAAGTGGTCAAGGTCGAACATCAGGATTACCGCGGGATAGCCGGCAGAGCGCTGCATACGCGCCAACTCGCTTTCGAGGTGCTGCATGAAGTGGCGACGATTGGACAGTTGCGTCAAGGAATCCGTGCTGGCGAGCACCTGCAGTTCTGCTTCGATTAGCTTGCGCTCGGTGACATCGGTGATGATGCCGTGCCAGAGCACACTCCCGTCCGCCAGTGCCCTGGGACGCGCAGCACCATGACGCCAAGCGGCGCCCCCACCGGGCAGCAGTACCCGGTATTCTAGGTTCCAGGGATTGAGATCCGTCGCAGACGCTTCCAGGGAGCCGAGGTAGGCAGTCAGATCGTCCGGATGGATGATCATGTGCAGCATGTCGGCATCCTGCATCAGTTGCTCCGGCGTCACTCCATAAATGTCGCGGGCCCCGATGCTGACGAAGGAAAAGCTGTACTGTCCATGCAACTGCCGCAGACTCTGGAAAACCATGCCGGGGATTTCGTTGGTCAGGTCGGTCAGCAGAGCGGCGTTCAGCTGTATCTGTTCCGACAGGGCGTACATTGCAGTGACGTCAGTGGTGGTTCCGACCATGCGCGAGGGTTTGCCGGCACCGTCAAATTCGACCACCTTGCCGCGACTGCAGACCCACTTGTAACTGCCGTCCCGGCAACGTAATCGGTGCTCGACTTCGAAAACCTCGGTGCGCCCGTCGATGGCCTCCTGGTAGACGGCCAGCACGTATGCGAAGTCGGCAGGATGGATGCGGGTGTAGGCCTCGGCAGGGTCGCTGCCGATCTCGTTGTTGGTGTAGCCCAGCAAGGCCTTCCAACTATCGGAATAGTTGACTTTGCCGGTGAGCATGTTTCGGTCCCAAACACCGGTGCCGCTAGTGGCGATGGCCAGCGCCTTACGTCGATCGTTTTCGCTCGGAAGCTCAAACTCCGCTCGATCCGAATCCTTCAGCAGCAGCGCCCCAACTGCCAATTGAGCGAACTCCTGCAACCCTTTTTGTTGCTCGGCATCGAGCTCGCGCGGTTGGTCGTGAAGCAGACAGAGAAGGCCGAGCTGCCCTCCACCTGGCGCTTGCAGTGGGCAGGCGGCGAGAAAGCGCAGCGAGGGAAACGTTTTTGTTAGTTGGTGATTGCGCAGATGCTCGTCGCGGCTGATATCGGGTACAAGCAGAAGTGTATGGGCATTGGCATCGGAGGGAAGCGGCATGCGGAGGTCTGGCAGTGTGTCGCGTACAATCGGGCCGGCGCCAGCACAAAAGCGCTGTAGATCCTGTGCGCCGGTTGTCAGCAGGACGGCCACGACACCGAACTGCCGCCTGACCATATGGAGCAGGCCGTCGAAGCGCTCGTCTCGGGAATCTTCTGACGACTTGGATCTGCTGGACAACATTCGGACTTCTCCACTCCGGGGTACGAGTTGTGCCTCCCGGCGATTATCGGCTTGGGGTTGGAAAACTTAACAATAATAGCTTTCTGCCGTCATCATTTCGTTAAACCGTGACGAATTGGCTGGCAGCCCCTGCCGTTGTCTCAGTGGAACCGAAAAGGGACGGACTCGAGTCCCTATATTCGCTGGCGATGGCCAACCCTCATCCGGTGAATAAATAGCTCTGGTTTACCTACTCCGTCAGCCCGACTCGGGTCATGACGAGCCAGCTGCTGGTTACAGACTTATGTTTACGATTTGACTGGCTGCTGGAGGTAAGGGGCCGAGTCGTCTGCCTCTGGTCGGTTTCTGCTTGTCGTAACGGGCAGCCGTTGTCGTCCAGAAAGCAGATGTAGATTTGTCTGAAGTGGCGAAATAGCTGCCAAAATCATCGTGTTAAAGCGCCGCCTGAAATGGCAGCAAGATAAGCGCGTAAGTGTTGTTGGCACTTGAGGGTACCGAAAATTCGTTCAGCGACTACGGCAAGCGTCATCAACGACTATAGTCATTGGTGAGCCAGAGCGAATCTGACCATTCCCCTGCCAACCTGGCCTAATCCAATTCCGCGATTACACGGCGGATCTTCTTGTGTTCCTTGATGCGGAACGTGAATGTTTCGCTGCCGAAATCACTCAGGCTCAGGCTGAGATCGAGGCAGCGTTGTCTTTTTTTGAACCCCTTGATGGTGGATGGAGTTATCCCGTCGGGCACGTCGCATCCCACTGAGCACGTCCCAACCACCCATCTATCAAGGTTCAAGCAATGAATACTTTAGAGTTCGATGATGCACAAAAAACCAATGGCGACCTGGTTCAGGGTCCGCTGCCGGCCGGCACTGTCGCGCCCGACTTCACTCTTCACGCAACCCCTGATCAACAGTTGTCGCTGCGTGAGCTAAAGGGAAATCCCGTGATACTGGCGTTTTATCCCGCTGACTGGACTTCGGTGTGTGGTGACCAACTGACCTTGTACAACCAGTTGTTACCCACCTTCAGAGAATACGGTGCGGTGCTATTGGGTATCTCGGTTGACAGCGCCTGGTGTCATCAGGCCTTTGCCAAAGATCGAAATTTCCACTTCAGCCTGCTGGCCGATTTCGAGCCCAAAGGGGCGGTGGCACGACAGTATGGAGCGTACGAGTCCCAGCTCGGAGTTTGTAAGAGGGCACTGTTCGTGATTGACAAGGAGGGGGTGGTTGCCTGGAGCTACGTCTCACCAATGGCAATCAACCCTGGGGCGGACGGCATTCTGGATGCGCTGGATGCTCTGGTGAATTCGCCACAAAGCACGCCAACCAAAAATTAACAGGTGATTACATGGCCACTCTCAAAGTCCCGGTAAGTGCCAACGACCATCGCCAGGGAAGTGCGCATGCCAAGGTCACCTTGGTGGAATTTGGCGACTATGAATGTCCCTATTGCGGTGAAGCTTATTGGATGGTCAAGAATCTGCAGCAGCATTTTCGCGATGATTTGCTGTTCGTATTCCGTAACTTTCCTCTGACCACCGCTCACCCGCATGCATTGGGTGCAGCGGTCACCGCGGAGTATGCCGGGAGTCGAGGGTTCTTCTGGGAGGCCCACGACGAATTGTACGAAAATCAGGATCGATTGGGCCTGCCGCTGTATCGCGCCATCGTTCTCAAACACGGCCTTCCCAAGGAGGAATTCGATCTTGCAATGCAAGAGGATACTTACATTCCCAAAATACAAGCCGATTTCAACGGCGGTGTACGCAGCGGCGTGAATGGCACCCCAGCGTTTTACATTGACGGGCTTCGCTATGACGGAGTTCCAGAGTTCATCGGGATGAGTCAGATGATTGAGCTTTTGTTAGTGCGTGGACGAAATCGCTAGAGAGCCAAATCGGCTTGGCATCACCCACATCGGAGCCGAGGAAAAACCAACGTTAGCTTCCTTTTACATTAAAGAGGTGGACACGGAGCCGGCAACTAATGAAATCTTTGAAGTATTATGAAGAAAATCGACACGCCACATGGTTGGAGTTGTTTTTTGACCTGACTTTCGTTGTTACGATAGGCCAGGTTACGCACACTCTCGGACATGTTCATGACGGCCACTTTGAACATAAGCAATTATGGACATTCTTACTGCTTTTTGTACCGTTGTGGTGGATCTGGTCCAGTCACACGATTTACTCCAACAGGTTCGATACAGACAGCAATCTTCACCGTTTGGCAACATTATTCATAATGCTCCTGCTCATTGTGCTATCGGCACGGATCGGAGAAGACCTGAAAGTGAACTACCCGCTTATTATTGCCTGCTATTTTGGAATACGAGCGATCATCAGTGTTATGTACATTTCATCCATTAGTAAACTCGATTCTCGCGGCGAACTTTCCTCAAGGCTTGGTTTTGCCCTATTAGTTAGCGCAGTTATTAGCCTTTCATCCGTTATTTTTGACCCGCCCTTGCGTTACCTTGTTGCTTATATTGGGATTATTCTTGATATTCTGTTTCCTGTATTTTTCTGGACTAAACTAAAACCGTTGCCAGCACACACGGAACACTTGGTTGAGCGCATAGGTCTACTCACCCTAATCTTATTGGGGGAGTCAATTATTAGCCTTTCTGGAGGCTTATCTAACATTCAATGGGGTTATTATAATGTGATGGCGGCCATCACCGGATTTATCATGATTTGCAGTATCTGGTGGATCTATTTTGATAGTTTTTATTTATTGAACAAACATCAAAGCAGTATGAGTGGGCACGCCTTGATCTACTCGCACCTTTTTCTTTTTATGGGGCTGGCACTTCTGGCAAATTTGATCAGGCATGCGATCCTGAACGACATTGCGATGCGCGATTTCCAGATTATGTCGATCACCGGCATGGTCTTGTTTTTCCTGGGGAAGCAATATGGCTATTTCATAGCTGTGAGTCGAATAAGGAAATACATACTGCAAAACACCTTGATCGTGTTTTCTTTAGGTGGGTTAGTTATATTTCTACCGCGTGTCGAGTACATATTGGTCGGCTTGACAGTCACCATGATCTGTTATGTTCTCCTGAATTTCAGATATCGTTGAGTCTTGATTATCAGGCCACAGCTCGGGAAAAGTGATCAAGCGGCTGGTCTGCGGTTTGCGCGCTGCCTACCTACTACGTCATTCTCAGTGTCCAAGCGACATGCGACGCTACCCTTGGTCTCTTTGGGTTTGTAATCCTGGTGTCGTCGACCATAGTTAATTGCCGGATGCCCCTTTTAGCTATTGCGACCAGATAGCACCAGCCGCATCGTAACAACAGGAGCCACGTCATGGTCAAAGTAGCGTTGTTCGTTCGTCTGGAAGCAAAACCTGGGAAAGAGAAAGAGGTGGAGCGCTTTCTCTTGAGCGGCCTTCCTTTAGTGGAGGAGGAGCCAGCCACTACAGCCTGGTTTGGAATCCGCTTGGGGCCGTCTACCTTTGGCATCTTTGACGCATTCCCGGATGAAGCGGGCCGGCAGGCTCATCTTTCGGGCAAGGTCGCGGCGGCGCTTATGGCAAACGCTGCCGAGCTGTTTGCCGAACCGCCATCAATCGAGAAGGTTGACGTCCTTGCGGCCAAGCTACCCTGAAAGGATACGCGCGCAAATCGTGTCCATGGACGGCGTGGAAGCCGCACAGAATCTGCAAGGCAATGTGCTCATCACGGGTTTAGGCTGGGTAGGGTAGATTGCTTGCCGGGCACCGGTCGCTCATGGCGCGAAGATCTCCATCATTGATGTAGATCCGGAGGTCATCCGCGCCGTGACACTTTATGGTTTCGTCAAGTGAGCATTCGTCGGCGTAGCAGTGACCGATGTTCAATGCGCTGCCGGACGCGGCTGCACTCCGAACTGCGCAACGATGTGCGTACCCAATTCCTCGATAACCTCCGCCGCAGGGCGCTTGCCGTATTTGAGATTGAGAATGACGTGGTCCACGCCGATTTCCTCAAGCGACTCCAGCAAAAACCGTAGATGGTAACGTCCCAGTCTGAAACCCAAATGGATACGTGTGGGGGGCGTGGACGGATTTTCATCGAGATCGATGTACAGCGACTGAGTAAAGGGCTTGTACACAGAGCCACATTGTTTCGTGACCTCCAGTCGCCAATCTTCCACGACCAGCCGCTGCATGTTCGGAATGCGTGGATAGTTGATCCATCCGTTGCTCTCACGCGCGATCCAATCCAGTGACTGGCGACTGTTGCCGGTCACGAGCATTGGAATGAATTGGGTGGTAGGTTTCGGAATCAGGTCTGCGCCTTGCATTTCACCAGTGCTCCAGTGGATGGGCTCAAAACTGGTGCTGTGGGCGCGGCGAATCACTTCGTAGTGTTCTCGAAAGATCTCTCCACGCCTTTCGGGATCGACGCCAAACGCCGAAAACTCCACTGGCCGATCTCCCGAAGCAACCCCCAGAATCAAGCGACCAGTGCTCAACTGATCGACGCTGGCTGACGCCTTGGCCGTGTGCAGGGGATGGTGCAGCGGGATGGCGATGGAGGCGGTGCCAAGTGCAATCTCCGAGGTATGGGCGGCCATATAACCCAGGTAAACCCAGGGGTCGAAGACTTGGCCGACATCGCCGAAGCCAGGGTCGCGAAGCGGCACGTCGCGAAACCAGAGCGCGCAGAAGCCCAGCGCCTCGGCTTTTTTAGCCAGTGTGACCTGGTTGAGCATGCTCGGAGTGTCCCCGTCGAACGCCTCCATGGGAAAGAATAATCCAAGGCTCAAATGCCCCTGAGTGAAGGTTCGGCTGAACCCTCGATGCTGCTGGTAAGGAATCGTGCTCGGCCGATACATACGGATTGACCTCATGGCAGAACGTGAACAGCGCCCCCGTTTCCAGAGGTGCTGCGGCATCGGTCGCTTTTGAACGGCAGGTGGGGGGACTGGGTCTGGCTTTTACCCGTTGCGCCGTACTGCTGGTCGTGTGGACCGGACTCAGGGGGCAGTTGCTGGCGATAGGCGCGGGTTGGTCCGGGTGGGTATTAAGCGGACGGTCAAAGGAAGTCAGATCTCTCGGCTCTATACCACCAGATGGGCAAGGCGTTCGAGGAATCATTCTATAAGCGTAGGCGGTTTTGCAGCTCTCCGCCATATTCTTGCAATCGAGCCACTGACGGGCGAAAGTCGCATATCGAAGGCAGTTATCGGTCGTTTCCTGCCATTCCAGAACGGCCGCTATTCGCCGATTGCTGCCTGTCGCGGAGGGCAGCATTCGGCCAAAAGCTGCCACGGTAACGGGTAGAAAGCGGCAAAAAATAGTCATTGGAGGAATGTCAACACGAAGTCGATGTCCATTTCATCGACCGCCGGAGGCGGCCGTTATGACACTCGCTGGTTTTGGCCCTAGTGACGTGAAGCTTGATGAAATAGCTTATTGGAAACGTTAGATAATTAGGAATATTCTCTGAACGCACTCATTTGAACCGCAGATCTATGACCAGCCAAGAGTTCTCTCAAGACATTAATGCTATCCACCGCATCAAAGCTGTGCCGGTGATATTGAGCATGGTCAAGCACGTCACTGGAATGCGGTTCGCCGCTGTCGCCAGGGTCACTGAAAAAAACTGGGTGGCGTGCGCAGTAGATGACTCCATTGAGTTCGGCTTGAAACCTGGCGACGAGCTGGTGCTTTAGTCAACGATCTGCCATGAAATTCGGCAGCACAGAAAACCGGTCATTTTTGGCCACGCCAGTGAACATCCCGTTTTTTCCCTGCATCACACGCCCAGAACCTATGGATTGGAAAGCTATATTTCTATTCCGATCATAAAGGCAAACGGCGAGTTTTTTGGGACACTGTGTGCCATCGACTCTGTGCCTGCTCATCTCGATGACCCGGCCATTGCCAACACACTTACGCTTTTCGCCCAATTGATAGCGTTGAGCCTCGATGCCCAGAATAATCTCGAGCTTGCCCAAGCGGAGTTAGTTAATGCCCAGGAGCACGGAAGGTTGCGCGAGCAATTCGTCGCCGTACTCGGGCATGATCTGCGCACGCCATTGAGCGCCATTCGTATGAGCGCCGATCTGCTGGAAACCAAAACAACGGACAAAAGATCGCTTAGCTTAATTTCAGCCATTCGTACTAGCTCCACACGCATGGGAAACCTGATCGAAAACGTGCTGGATTTTGCCCGGGGTCGAATGGGGAGCGGAATTCCAATCAAACGCCAACTTGTCGATGATCTGGGCAACACACTACATTTGACTCTGAATGAGGTTCAAATCTCGCACCCTCGAGCTACATTTATTGAGTTGGTAGACATACCGGCCGGTGTCTATTGTGACCCTCTGCGTATCAGCCAGTTGCTTTCCAACTTGTTGGGAAACGCAGTCACCCACGGCTCATTAGCGTCGCCTATCACTGTTAAGGCCGACACTGAAGTGGACGAAATTGTTATATCTGTGACCAACCAAGGCCCCCCGATACCGCCGCACTTGTCGCCCTTGCTGTTTGAACCTTTCACCCGATCAGAGGCTGGACAACGTGGTGAAGGCTTGGGCTTGGGACTCTATATCGCCTCCCAAATTACCACTGCGCACGGAGGCAACCTGAGCGTGGTGTCCACACTCGAATCGGGAACTTGTTTCGTAGCAAGATTTCCCGCTCGTCTCAAATGTGCCTAAACAACGATCTTCATCCTTCAGATCATTGTTGATCGCCTTTAGACAGTGCCATGTCCCTTCGCCTGGATTTTTACTGATAATAAGTACATGAGCCTATCGGCTTTTTAAGACAAAGTCCTTCTTTTAGTCCGAAGGCTTCCTTTAGACGATGTCCGCTTCTGGCCGTTTTCTGCCCGTCGCGAGAGGCAGAAAACGACCCAATGCAGCCCTTCTTTTTCATTGTGTCTGTAACTGTCGGCAGCCGACTGTCGGCTCTCGACAGGCCCGGCGCATCGGGCTTGCATTGAACTACTTGCGCTTCAATTGCTGCTGGGACTGTTTCACTCGAAAGGTCAGGACAGGTCAGGACTTAGGATGCGGCTGAGCGATTCTTTCCCTGCGTACACGGATTAAAAATCTGGCGAATACTCTCGCTGGTTCCTATATAGGTTTTGGTACCTGGTACCGCCACAGCCGAGTAATTCTTGCGATCGGTGACCTGAATAAAATTTCCTTGCGCAGCCGTGAAGCTCTCAGTGTTTGGCGGCACTAGCACGCTCAGGAACTGGGCTTTCTTGTCGAGGGCCAAAGCACCTCCCACGGTAATTGGCGCCAGCATGGCGGCCCAACGTTCACTGAATAGGTAGAAGGTATCGGCTGCGGCTCTGCCACTTTGCAGGTGGGCACACTGCACATCGCTGGCGTTGATGACTTCAGCTTGCTGGTAGATGCCGCCCTTATAGAAGGCCAGCACTAGCTTGCTCTTGGTCAGCACACCCAGGCCTTGCTTGGGTCTGCACACTTGCAAATCACCATAGGGAGATAAGCACCAGTTGGTTTCGGTGATAGTGACGATTTCGTCTGCGCTGAGCTTCAGATCGCGTTCAATATTGGCGCGGGCTTCCGGGGTTTCGTAAGGGATTGCGCATGCGCTCAATAGAGCTGCGAGGGTAAGGGCGAGTAGCGGGGTTCTCATCAAGCGTCCTTTGCTGCTGGAAGGTACATGTAAATGACGAATATTTTTTTGCAAATCTCTTCCTTCAACACTCTACGAGTCAAGCAATCGCGAGAGCAGGAGAAAATAGCCGTCGTTGAGATTGGGTTCTGAGATAAGAACATCAAAGCGGACGATGTGATCGACAAACTCTGGCCGCTGATGACGGCTGAGCAGATCCTCCACCGGTCTACGCACCGGGAAAATTATACAGATCGCGCTGAGTTTAAAGAGCTGTTGGAAAATCTGCTAAAACTCGTCGTTTGAATTTCTCGACAGCTAGCGCGCGACTGAGATCCATTTTGGGTCAGACGCCGCGTCGTGCGCTGGCGTCCAAAAAGCAGCTATCGTGAGAGTCCGCTTTTGGCCGAAAGCGGTCCTTTCTGATGGGTGTTTTTTTGGCCGAAGGGGGGACGATAAAAAGGCGGCGGAATATTATCAAACCACCGTGGGCTGCAACTCTTGCGCCAGTTCAATCAGTGCGCGCAATCGCGCCGGCACGAAGCGATGGCCCGAGTAGTAGAGCCTCAACCCGCCAAACGACGGGCACCATGGCATCAACACCGGCACCAGGACGCCGCTCGCCAGTTCTTCTTGGATGAACCACTCGGAAATGAAACCAATGCCAAGGCCCAACACCACGGCCTGTTTGATGGCCAGCAACTCGTTGGAGGCGAAGCGCACCGGCAGATCCATCTGCAGCTTTTGGCCATCGCGCTCCAATTCCCACTGGTAGAGGCCACCGTGGGCCATGCGCATGCAGATGCTCTGGTGGGTAAGCAGATCTCGCGGATGCTCGGGCACGCCGTGGCGTTCGAGGTACTCGGGCGTTGCTACCACGAGCATCCGGATGTCACCTGACAGTGGCACGGCAATCATGTCTTGCGGCACAGACTCCGCCAGGCGGATCCCGGCGTCGAAGCCACCGGCGATGATGTCGACCATGCTTGATTCGCTGACGATGTCGATGCGCACTTCGGGATAGCGCTGAGCGTACTGCTTCAATAGCGGATCCAACAGCAGGTAGGCCGCGCCATGCGGTGCATTGATGCGCAATGTGCCGCTGGGTTCATCGGGGCCGAGGCTGGCTTCTTCGCCGGCACTTTTGATCTGCGCCAACGCAGGGGCGATACGTGCCACATAGCGTTGCCCAATGTCGGTGAGGGCCACGCTGCGCGTGGAGCGATTGAACAGGCGCACTTTCAGGCGTGCTTCCAGGCCGGCCACCGCGCTGCTCACGGCGGTGGTGGACATGCCCAATTCCTGTGCTGCGCCGCGAAAACTGCTGCGGCGCGCCACGGCCAGAACCACTTCCAGCTCGGTCATTCCTGTTCTGTGCATGGATTGTCCTGAATATGCGGATGCTTCATAAGCCAAAGGGTGGCTTATCGGAATAATGAACCCTTCTTAGACTTCATCACAGAGGCTCGATTCAGGCGAGTCGTTTTTGAGCGAGGAGTCGCCATGCAACTCATTGAACATATCTACATCGACGGCGAGTTCGTCATTCCGCACGGTCAGGAATGGTTCGACCTTCATAACCCGAGCACCGAGGAAGTCATCGGTCAGGTTCGGCTGGGCGATGCATTAGACGCACAGCGTGCGATCGCAGCCGCCAAGGTTGCGTTCCCGGCGTGGGCTCGTACTAGCCGGGGGGAGCGCATTGCGGCACTGCAACGCATGCACCGGGCCATGGCGGCAAGGGAGGAGGAACTGTTGGAAGCCATCCTCGTGGAATACGGCGCGCCTGCGGTTCGCGGGCGCTGGATGGCGACTTATCCGGCCGATGTGATTGCGCAAGCAATCGATGCACTGGAGGCGTTCGATTTCGAGGAACAGGTCGGCGTGGCCAGGGTCATTCTGACGCCCGTGGGCGTGACCGGTCTGATCACGCCCTGGAACAGCAATGCGGGCTTCATCTGCAACAAGCTGGCCACTGCGCTGGCGACAGGCTGCACCGCTGTCATCAAGCCCAGCGAGATGAGCGCGTTGCAGACGCAGGTCGTGGTCAGAGCGTTGCACGATGCGGGGCTGCCACCGGGTGTATTCAATGTCGTCAACGGACGGGGCGATGTGGTTGGCGAGGAGATCGCCCGTCATCCCGACGTTGCCAAGATCTCGTTCACGGGTTCGTCCGCTGTCGGTCAGCATCTGGTAAGAACCGGTGCCGACACCATGAAGCGCGTGACGCTGGAATTGGGCGGCAAGTCCCCCACCGTGGTGCTTGACGATGCTGATTTCCAAGCGGTCATGCCGTTGGTGCTGCAAGCCGGATTTCTCAACAGCGGCCAGGCTTGCATCGCGGGCACTCGCATCCTCGTGCCGCACAGCCGGCTGGCAGAGTTCGAGCGGATTGCGAAGGAGGGTGTCTCACAGATTCAATCGGGCGATCCACGCAGCGCCGACACCGACATCGGTCCGATGGTGAGCCAGAAACAATGGGAGCGGGTGCAGCGCTACATCCGTACCGGCCACGAAGAAGGCGCGAGGTTGCTGGCGGGTGGCGAAGGTCGCCCGGAAGGCTTGCATGCCGGATGGTTCGTGAAGCCCACGATCTTCACTGATGCCACCAACCGGATGCGCATCGCGCGTGAGGAAATTTTCGGCCCCGTGCTGACGATCATCCCCTACGAGGATGATGCCGATGCGATCAGCATTGCCAACGATACGGACTATGGTCTGAGCGCCTTGGTGCTGGGAAAAAGCTCCGAACGTTGTATGAACGTCGCCCGTCAGATCGATTCGGGACGCGTGCTCATCAACACCCTGGCCCACGAACCGCGTGCCCCCTTCGGTGGATTCAAGCATTCAGGCCTTGGGCGCGAAATGGGCAGGTGGGGGATGAGCGCGTATTTGGAGCCAAAGACGTTGATCAGCTATGACCCATTGAAATGACTGGGTCAGGTTCCTGTCTGGGAGCACTGGATGAGGAATGGCAGTTAGCGTCCGCTTTTGGCCGAAAGCAGCCTACTGCTCCACTCAAAATTCGTCTGTCGCATTAAATTTGGCAATTGAAATTGACGGGAGGAGGGCGGTCTGAAAAGTAGGGTTGCGGAAATGGCCGAAAAGATGCGGAAACGATCTATAAAGAGAGGAGCAAAATTCCTGAAAGCCAGAAACGACAAAGCCCTGAATAATCAGGGCTTTGTCGTATCAAATATGGCGGAGGCGATGGGATTCGAACTCATGGACCTGTTACAGTCGACGGTTTTCAAGACCGCTAAGTAAATTCAAACGGGCTGCGTGTTGCAGCTGTTTTTTGTTCCATTACTTTCAGTTTTCAGCACCCCTACAGACCGCATTCTATAAGGGGCTGCTCTTCAGTTATGGAACGCATTTTTCGCCTATTTCGATGGCTTCGCGATGGCCCCGACGCGCCGGTAAACCCGCTCGGTGATGTCGCCTTTCGTGTGACCCAGAAGCAGACTTGCATCACCTATATCGCTGATTTCCGACGCAGCCTTCGGCCGGATATCACGGAACTGGAACTCACCGATCCGACCGGCAAGCAGGTCGTCGCCCTGTTCAAGGGCCTCCTGTTTTGCCTTTTCCCGCGCCGCGTCCCAACGCTTCCTGAGCATCGTGGCGGTCATTCGTTTACCGCTCCGGTTGATGATCAGGTAACTCGAAACGTGCTGGGCATTTCGCTCTGTGATTGCTGCGATCAACTTGCCCAGGCTGTTTGATTCCCCGCCGGTCGTGATCTGGATTCGAAGCTTCTTCTGCGTCTTGTTTTGCTGGACTGTCAGATATCCGCCCTCAACATCATCCTTCCGCATGACCAGCACGTCTGCCGGCCGCTGGCCGGTCAGATATGCTAAGTCCATCGCTTCTTTCAGCTCCTGAGCTGCCTTCTTGTACACCGCCTCCCAAACCACATCATTCGCGTAATAGTCCCTCGGCGTTTCCTTGTTCTTGCGCACGCCCTGACAGGGGTTTTCCTTTGTCGTCAGGCCCCACTCCCGGGCAATGTTGAAAATGTGGGAGAGGGTAGCGATCTCGCGGTTGGCCCTGACCTTTGCCGATCGGGCGTCACGATAGCCGGCAATCGTTGCTGGTGTGATCGAGTCAATCGGCGCGCTGTCGAACATCGGCCGCAACTGTTTGATCTCTGCCAAGTTGTCCTTCTGCGTGCGCGGCGCTTTTTTGGGCACCACGTCGCGGATGTACCGGTCGAATATGCCTTTCATGGTGCGCAGATCGAGCGGCTTTTCCTTGGCTTCCAGCTCGGCCCATTTTAACCTGGCTTTGTCGAGATCCTTGCCCAGCGGTATGTCCTTTCCGAGCAGGTCGCGGTAGTAGTAGGCCGTCCAGGTGGTTCCGTTCTTGCGTTTGCGGGATCGTTTGTACATCCGTGGTGGCAGGTGGTGGTGCTCGGTCTTGCGGGGGCGCATATCAGTTCACTCGCGAGAAGTCTGGCGTCCATGCCGGCGCGGCCGGCGGTGGGTTCGGGTCGGCAATTGTAGGGCTGATCATGCCCAGCTTCATGCGGGCGTACATGCGGCCCACCAGCGGGCGCTTGCCCCGGCTTTCGACAAACACCCACTGGCGGTCAATCAGCCAGCGGCGTTGGTAGGCCCTGGCCTTGTAGCCGGTGAGTTCGGCCAGCTCCTCGTCAGAGAGGATTTCGGTTTCCATGGGATTCTCCACGCCGCCGGCGGCGGCAGAGGGTTTTAATGAAGGGTCACGCTGTCCTGCCCTGGGGCGATGGCGCGAGCCTGTTGTTCGGTTCGGAAGGACATGTGCTGTTTGGTGCCTTTGCAGTCGGCGATGACCCACCAGAAGCCGCCGAAGCGGTGCGGGCCCTTGATGATCTTCGTGATGGTCATGGCGCACTTCCTTGCCCGGGTGGGCGGTGCCGCGCGGGGCGGCAGAAGGTGATGAGTTATGCCGGCAACAAGCCTTTCGCTTTTGCTTCTTCCCGGCATTTCTCGCGAAACTCTCGAGCCTTCTCGATCGCTTGTTGCTTGGTGGCCGCTTTCCAGGTGGGGCCAACTTGAATGAACTTGCCGCGCAGCTTGCCGCACCAGTGCTTCACGAAGTCGCCGTTTTCGATATGGCAGATGGTGCCGGCTGAGGCTTTCGGCGCGGTCGCGTAATCCACCAGCTTTTGGTCGTACGTCAATTCAGGCATGCGGAGATTCCTCGCCCGCCGTACACCGGCAGGCTGTTGAGTAGGGGGAGGGGTTAAGCGTTTGCAGCGTCGTGGAAAACGTCCATCTGCGCGGCGCCGTCGAGCCACGCCTTGTCAATCCGGCGGCGGGCCATTGCGGCGTATTCGGGGTTCAGTTCGCAGATGATCGAACGGCGACCTTCCTGCATCGACACCAGCGAAGTGGTACCGGCGCCGCCGAACGGGTCCAACACCACACCGCCGCGCGGGGCGCCGGCAAGAACACAGGGGCGGATTAAATCGGGCGGGAATGTAGCGAAGTGGGCGCCCTTGAAACTGTGTGTGGCCACAGTCCACACGCTGCGCTTGTTGCGAGTAACGCGAGGGCCGATCTTGTGGAGGGAACCTCGGATGTTTGAGTTTTCCGTGGAGCGCTCGCCCGGCAACGCTTCTATCGGCGCTACATTCCCAGGGCCTCGCGGCTCAATCGCGTCTTCTGCGATGGCGGCCTGGTCGAAGTAGTACTTCTTCGATTTACTCAGCAAGAAAACGTATTCATGCGACTTGGTGCAGCGGTCGCGCACGCTCTCAGGCATCGGATTTGGCTTGTTCCATATGATGTCCTGTCGCAGATACCATCCATCGTCCTGCAGCGCGAAGGCGAGGCGCCATGGCATGCCCATCAGGTCCTTCGACTTCATGCCCATCTCGCGGCCGCGCACTCCGGTACCGGACTTGAAACGTGGGTGTTCGTTGATTTGGCGGGCCGATGTGACGCTGCGCCCTGACATCTGACCGTCGCCTTGAGGTCTGCCTTGCGCGCCCCAGCTTCCCGCATAGCTGTCGCCCATGTTCACCCAGATCGTGCCGTCGTCGCGAAGTACTCGACGCACTTCGCGGAATACTTCGACCAGTCGTGCAATGAACTCGCCCGGGGTTTCCTCTAAGCCGATCTGCCTGTCTACGCCGTAATCGCGCAGTCCGAAGTAGGGCGGGCTGGTAACGCAGGTGTGAACTGACTTATCCGGCAGCATCCGCATCATGTCGATGCAGTCACCGACAAGAATGCGGTGTTGTTCTGTCATCGCCACGGCCCCTTGTAGATGAGGTAGGCCATGTAGAGTGGGACGAAGATCATGGCTGAACCCTCTTGAACTCGACGACCCAGACCCACGGGTTGGCGTCCCAGTCGCCGCCGGTGGCGTTCCACAGGTTGGCGAACGCAAAGCGCGGGGTGAAAAGGCATTGGTCATGACTGGTCGTCTTGTCCCATGCCCAGCCGTTCCGTTGCTGGTGGCCGACCTTCGCCGGACAATCACCGACGTCTTTCCAGCCGGTGCCACCGTGGAAACACTGCTGTCCGTAGTCGGTGAAGAAGCAGCCTTCGGCCTTGGCCTGGTCATCGCTGATGTCCTGTAGCCGCTCGACGCGGACGTCGGTGATCTCCAGCAGGATGCGGCAGGCCCAGCGAGGCATGTGGATTGAAGGGCGGCCACGACCCTGGGCGATCATGGAACAGCCGGTTTGCCGAACTGCGCCATCTGCTGGGTAAAAGATCGGTTCGCCTTGGCTTGGATCTCGCGGGGCGACCGCATCGACCTGAGCCTCAGCTGCCCAGGCCTCGCGTACCCACAGGCGCTCGCCGCGCCGGCCGTACGGAGACGGCGCAAACTCTTCCAGTTCCTTGGCGCATTCCGCTTCAGTCGCTCCGAACACGCAGAAACCGTAACGGGGGTCGCGCTGGGCGGTTGCACTCCATCGATGACGTTCGCCCTCAGGAATTGAGGTGTCCTCGGTGGGAATCTGAAATCCCCTCACCGGCCGGCGCGTAACCGTCTTCCGGCCATCCAGAATGGCGCGCACCATCGGCGCCGAGAACAATATTGGGCGTTCTTTCACCATGCTACGCTCCATGAAATACAAACAAGTGGGTGTGATATGGCAGGCCAGGAACTGACCGTTTCGGATTGGATGATTGTTACCGCCACGCTGCTGGGTCCAATACTTGCTGTACAGGCACAGAAGTGGATCGAAAGATCCAGGGAGAACCGAGCAAGGAGACTTCAGGTTTTTCATACGCTGATGGCAACGCGCGGAGCACGTCTATCTGCTGATCATGTTCGCGGACTGAACATGATTGATTTGTCGTTCTATGGGTATGTAGGTTTTGGGAAAAAGTGGACATCAAAACGTGATCAAAATGTTCTGGATGCCTGGAAGGAATATCACGACCATCTAAGTGACGTGGCCAATATGAACTCCCTGAGCAATGAAGCGCTCTTCGCTCAACGTGATGAATTATTCGTAAACCTGCTTTTTGCGATGGGACGGTCGCTGGGATATCAGTTTGATCGGGTTCAACTGAAGAAAAGCTGGTATTCACCAAATGCGCATGTTCAATACGAAGCGCGTATGGATAATCTGGTTACAGCTGCGACTGGAGTTCTCGAAGGTAAAAGTCCGATTCAAGTTGTTCCAGGAGTTTTTGAGCGGCCCACCGCGCAAAGCGATACGGAACCCCCTCTTTGACCGCTTTAGCGGCTGACTTTGAAGGGGGAGGGAGCTATCGTGTTTAGGCATTACGTGGCCTTTCCTTGCTAAAATGGCGTTACCAAATTTTAAGGAAGAATTCGTGGGATGTTTGCGAAAGTATTGGATAGAACAGGCGAAATGGTGGTGCAGCCGAAGCTTAGAGTGGTGGGCTGCGCACCTGACTGCGTTGTATATCGGTGGAGCGATCACCATTATGGGGGCAAAATTTGATGAGCTGATAGCGTTGAAACTGAATGAAATAGGAGATCTCGCTGCTGGCGTGTTTGGACCGGTAGCGTTCTTGTGGTTAGTCTTAGGCTACATCCAGCAAGGGCGCGAATTAAAACTAAGCTCAGCTGCTTTACAGTTACAGGCTCAAGAGCTCAAAAATTCTGTTGAACAACAGAAAGAACTCGTCGCTATCTCACGTGAGCAAGTAAATACCGAGCTTGAAAGTATTCAAAGTGCTCGCGAACAAAGGGCAAAGTCAATTCGGCCGCTTTTTGTTATTTCTGGAAATGGAGGGTCTCACATGGGTCTACTCATGAGTTGGAATTTTCTGTTCAAAATTTGGGTTCGCCAGTTACAAGTGTGAATTTCGATTTCTCTGATCAGTTTGTATTTATTGGTCAGACCAAGCATTTGATGGAAACTAAAGATATTGCACGCTTTAAGTTGAACGTTGAAGGGCGCGGGGACGGAGTTGGGGATAAGCTTACTGTGACGTATCTTGATGCGGATTTTACTCCTGGAGTATGCATGTTTAACATCACGGTGTTACCAGATGATAGATATCCGGGTCTGAGGTTTGAGCAGTTGTAAGCTCCATCGAGCCAAATCGAGAGATGTCCAACTTTTCTGTGAGCATGGGCGTCGTATGCCGGGGCATGCCCGGGCGGTGGTGGGTGGTGATCAATTGCCAGCTTGGATGCTATCTTCCAAGCTGAACTTCAATTGGCTCGGAGGCTGAGATGTCTGAAACAAAAGTGCGACGCGTCTACCACTTCGTTAATAGTGAATACGGATTGCAGAATGTACAGATGCGGCGATTGAAAATTTCAACTATTCTCGGTCTTAACGACCCCTTTGAACTTCTTAGTAACAACATCCGAAACAAGCAAGTCCGCTCTCTATTCAATATCGCAAAAAGCATTTTTGACAAAAGATTTGGTATCATCTGTTTCAGCAATTCGAGTCAAAGCCCCGTACAGTGGGCGCACTACGCTGATAGGAATAGAGGTGTATGCCTTGGTTTCGATGTGCGTTCTGATTCGCTCATAGATATAAAGTACATCGATGAGAGAGTTAACGAGGCCAGTTTTCCCACGCACCCAGACCATGCCGAGGAGTGGATGCGCCAAATTCTTTCTACAAAATACTCGCAATGGGCATATGAGGATGAGTCGAGGTGCTTCTTCAATCTTGAAACTAAAACTGGCGACTACTACTTCAAAGAATTTGATAGCGATATTGTTTTGAAAGAAGTTCAAGTGGGTTTTCATAGTGAAATAACTCGTGCGGAGCTTTCAGAGAAACTAGGCGCACTGTCCGGCACTGTCTCCTGCTTCAAGGTTCGGCCTGCATTTGGATCTTTCCAAATGGTTCGAAACGAGAATGAGTCTTTGTGGAAGTGATTTAAGTATGCGCATCATGCAGCAGCTTTCAGTGCTTCGATGATTCGCTTACCTGCGAGTGGCGGTACCGCGTTTCCGGTCATGTGCATGGTCAGCCGGTGGTTGTCCGGGCGCAGCGTGTCCTTCGGGAAGGACTGAGCGGCCATCGCTTCGTCGGCGGTGATCATGCGCATCATGTCGCCGTCGACGACTGCCCAGCGGTCCAGCGTGGTGATGGTGCCGATCGGGCGGTCAAGGCTGCGCCCGGTGAGGCCAGAACCTGAGCCGTAGTAGGGCATCACGAACCGGTCGCCGAAGCGCTCGCGGCCATTCTTCACGCGGGTCAGTGTTGACGCGGCGCGGCCTGGCTTGTTGATCGGCGACCACTTGCCGGCGTCGAAGTCGATAATCTCGCGGGCGGGTACGTGCTGATAGCGGGGCAGTTGCAGGTGCAGCGGCGCCTTGCTGCGCGAGCAGACCATGAACAGGCGCACGCGGTGCTGTGGGACGCCAAGGTCGGCGCAGTCCACGATGTGCGGTGCCAGTGAGTAACCCAGACGCTGCATGGCATCAGCCCATGCCGGGTACAGGATCCAGTCCATGAACTCCGGTACGTTCTCGATCACCGCGAAGTCCGGTCGGTTGACCTCGGCGTTCTGTACCGGTGCCCAGGCTGTCGATCGCGAGTTGTCGTGCTGAGTATTGCCGGCTGACTTGCCGCGAGCCTTGGTGTGCCCTTGGCAGCAAGGAGAGGCGAGCATGACATCGTGCTTCGGCACGTCACCCCAGTTCGCCTGGTGCAGATCCTGACAGACATGGATTGTTTCCGGATGGTTTGCGCTGTGCCATTTAACGGCTTCTGGCCAGTGGTTGGCAGCCCAAAGCACTTTCAGGCCTGCCTCCTTTCCGCCAGTTGTCCATCCGCCGCATCCGGCGAACAAGTCAATTGCTGTGAGCATGCTGAGCCCTTGCCGGCAAGTGCCGGGTAGTGAAGTGAAGTGAGGTCAAGCGGTTGCGGATAGGGCCAGAATGTCGTCGCCACCGCGTGCGATGCCGGCGTGCAGTTCAACCTTTTGGCCGGCAAGCATCCCTGCGATCTGGGCGTTCATATCCAGCTCGACGCCCTTGCTTTTGCGTGACTCTTTGATGTCCTGAGTGGCGAGGTATTCGCTGATCAATGCCTTGTCCTTCGCCTGAATCGCGACGAGGTCTTGGTCGGTGGCGGACTGGCCGATCGGATCATCATCGGCCTGAGGCACAAGCGCTTTCAGCTTCGACTGAACCTCCCATACCCATGCCAGCGCGAAATGGTCGCCGGCGGTTTCGGGCGAGTAGTCACTGCGGCGAACTCCAGACCTTACTGCCGAGCAGTATTCTTTGCGCGCCTGGGTGAGTTTGGTGTGCAGTGACTCATACGCATACAAGGCGATGTTTTGAGCAGGAGAGACGCCGACAAATGTCGCGCACTCGATCACTTGGCCCTTTGCAGGGCTCCACTTCCTGCGGCGCAGGGTCGTGCAGTTGAATGCATCCGCTACGGCGATGCTCAGCTGCTGATCCCATGCTGGCCGCCGCTTGGCGCGGTACAAGTCCGACTCGACCTCGCCTACGTCGCTCAACTTCACGTCCATATCGGTAAGCCGGTACTCGCGCATCAGCGCCTGGGCTTGGCGCAACGCGGTGGCGGCTTCGTACTCGTTGGCGCTCTGGGCCAGTGCCAGGCAGTGCTTGATTTTGCGGATCGCTCGCTCGAGTTTCTTTTCGTCGATCTGTTGTGCGGACATAGAGGATCCTCGCCGGCTGGCGTGATTCGTAGAAGTGGGGTATTTGTGTTCGGCCCGGCATGGAGCCGGAAGGAGAGTGGTTGTGGTTAAAGTTGTCGAAGTTGTGCTTGAGCTTGAAGCTTCTGGTTTTATCAACAGCGACAAAGTCACGCGAGGTCGCATCTTGAGATCGATCCCCGACGGTGTACTTTCCTGTGAAGTTGATGACGGGGTTAGGGGTGCGACTAAGCCGAATGGAGCGTTCGAGTCTGTCGACGACGCTAAATCAGCACTTATTGCCTACTGGGAAAAATGCAACGTTGTCCTCCAGTCTCATTTTTGGGAACCCAAGAGCCGATGATCCTTCAAGCCTGAGGCGAAATCGAGCTGGCGCCCTTTGTGGTCCGGAGCTGTGGCTTTGGTGAGATGGTCAGGCCGGCGTGAAGATTTCGTCATCAGGCTCTGGCGGATCGTCAGTCAGCGACTTCATTCCTGCCGCCTTAATAATGCGCGACACCTTTTCAGTGACAACGAAAGGTGTCGTGACACAGTGCAGCATCTTGGCCTGGGTATCAAAGTCGGCGGCGATCAGGTTCATCAGCAGCAGCTGGTAAACCTCCTGCTGGTTACTGAAGCCGTGGGCGACCATGACTCGTTTGAGGTCTGGCTTGAATACGCCGGCGACCTCAACCGTAAACTTCTCGACGCCCAATGCAGCGTCCTTGGCTGCTGCCTTCTCGCGCTTCTTGCGCTGCTTGATGGCTTCCGCTGTCAGCTGCGGCTCTTCCACCGTCAGTTCCTGTTCTTCGGCCATGGCCTACCTCTTCAATTCCGCTGGCCGGCAAGTCCAGCCAGGTCTGTCGCTTGCTTTCTTGCTCCCAGCCGGAAAACTCCGAGGCCGGTGGTGGCAATTTGGTAGTGGTTGGGTTATCTATGTCATCCGCGTAAACAAAAAAATCAAGGAGCAAGATTGTGATGGATGATATCCCTACCATCGAAGAGCTGATGATGTCGCTGCAATATTATGTGCCAACTGGTACAGCAGAAGGCGAAAAATACATTTTGCAAGAAGCCTTCGTCCAAACGCACGAATACGCGGATATTATTGCTCCTCCTATAGGAAGTCCTCGTCTTTTAGTTGGAAAAAAGGGTTCCGGAAAAAGTGCCATTTTGGATTTTACACTTCGATTCCTTAAGGATGCAGGGCTACCAGGACTTTTAATAAAACCTCTGAATCTAGAACTGTCGGCTATGGGCGAGAATGCTCCCTCTGGAGAGCTCACACGTATAGCTTATAATGCAATCATGAAAGCAGTTTCCGATGAAATTGCGAAGCAGTTGCCGTCAATGGTGACAGGGGATAATGCTGAGTTGTTGCATTTGGCTACTGCTGAAGGTGTAGTAAGGGCAGATTTTGTATCAAAATTTGCACGCATATTGAATGGGTTCTCTAAACCTTTCACAGGTTATGATTTTTCAACGTTACTTCCTTCAGCTACCACTGTTAGCTGCAAAAGATTAGAGCGCCTGGTAAAATCTAATATAGAAACATCAAAAACCGCTTTTTATATATTGATTGATGATACAGATCAAGTTGCTAACCCTGGGACAAGAAATCACCTTAATCGCATATGGGCGTTTATTCTTGCTGCGCGCGAGTTGTCATTAAACAACGATAAGATTCGCTGTGTCATTACACTGCGGGATGAGATTTGGCGTGCCCTCGAGAAAGAGGGTTCTGGACAACGAGATCAAATTGACCATTTTCGACCGTTGGTTTATCGAGTCAATCCATCCTTAGACCATGTTCAAAGTATTATCGAAAAACGCCTGATATTGGCTGCAAAGCGTGCAGGCTATGAAACCGTTGATGCAAATTATTCGCTTTTCTTTGACGGAGATATGCCGAGGATGCCGTTCAGTGAAAAACGAAGCAGTTGGCCAGATCTGATTAAATATCGCTCTCGGGAAAGGCCAAGAGATGCCGTTCAATTGGTCAACATGCTTGTGCAAATTGCGCTTAGAAATGATGCAAAAAAAATTAATGAAGACATTTTTTCTACCGTAATGCCTATCTATTCAAAAGAGCGCGCTGAGCTGGTTGCTGGAGAGTATGAAGCCGAATGCCCCCAGATGATCCATGTTATTAGATCGTTTCATAAGTTGGAATTTAAGCATGGCTCTTTTTTAGCAGATACTGAAACAGTGCGGGCGCATCTCATCCATATACAGAGTGCATTTACTATTACGATGAATGGAGTTGCACTCAAGCCTACTCGTGAAGAGGATATACTTTCTCTTTGGTCGCTGTTGTTTCAGGCAGGGGTTTTCTATCCCCGCGTATCTGACTCACGACAAAAAGAGGGATACCGATTTGTATTTCCCCATGAAGAGCCTGGATTGGTAACGAAGGCAAGGTGGAATGACCTCCAGCAAAGCTTATGGGAAATACATCCAGTATTTCGAGATTTTCTTATTTCAGAACAGAAGGAACAAAGTGCTCGTTTTGGCTTAGCATCCAAAGCCACTCGCTTTAAAAGCAAAAGGTGATGCACTTGTTGTGGGGGACGCCCCGGCCGTTGTCGCTGGCTGTCTCCCGTACACTTATGTCGTAACAATATTTTCCGTGCGCGCGTATTGGTGGGTCAAAAGCCTCCAATCATGCAGATACGCTGAAAGGTTTTTTCGAGCGCCGCTTGAGGACCGTTTCAGGGTCTATTTTCTTCGAGCGGGGCGGTGGCAGCGGATTGCGCGGCGGACTTTTCAGCTGGTCGATCTATCCACCGGCGGCCAGGTACTGGGCGACTCTTTCAGAGATCGACTCAGCGTCTGGCCGGTGCTGCTCCACTAGGTTCAGGTGGTTGCTGATCATGCTGGCCTCACTTGATCCGGATCGAACTTTCGCCGCGCTCAAGGTGAGCCCATACCGGTTCTAGCAGCAGTTCATGCTCCGCGTCTTCGCCGGATTCAATGCGCTTGCGCACAGCATCGTTGTGTTCGCGGATTTCCTTGAGCCGAACGGCGATGATTTTCTTGTCGGGTGTGATCACGCTCTTCACTGAGACAAACTCATCAGGCACGGCTTGTTCGTTGTCGACAATGACCTTCTCGGGCGAGAGCGCGAGAGTGATGGTGAACAGTGGTCGCTTGATCGATTTGATGTCTGCGGCCTCCATGTTCCGGCGCAGGTAATCGCTGAGCTGGCCCACAGTGTTTTTCTTGATGCGCTTGAGCTCGTTCAGACGGTCGACCTCCTTATCGATGGCGTCGATATCACCTTCGATGTTCCGGCGCAGCATGACGACGTTGTCGGCCTTAACTTCGAACTCACCCTTGATGCCATCCATGGTGTCTTGGATAGCCTGGCGGAGCCCCTCGTCGTCGGTGTCGGCCAGTGCAGCGAGTTCGGCCATCTGCCGATTCAGTTTGTAGAGGTCAGTCATGCAGCACCTTCCATAGCGTCTTCAAGGTCTGCTTTGCGGGCATCCTTGGCGCGGGTGAATTTGAGTTTGTGGACTGCGCAATCTGGATCGGTTTTGCGCAAGTCCAGCTTGCGCATCGCCGACTTGTAGAGCTGTTCCAGCTCATTGAGCGACTGCGCGGTGCCAATCAGGTGAAGTGTTTCCGAGAGCCATTCGCGGTACTCGGCTGCCAGACGCTCCTTCGCTTCGATCTTGTCCTCGGCGCGCTCGATTTCAGCTTCACCCAGACGTTCGTTGACGTAGTGAATGTCGTCATAAAGCCCCAGACGAACGTCGGCGGAGAAGCCGAGTTGGCTCAGGCACTTACCTATCGCGTCCGTAAGGGACTTTTTCGGGGCATCGAAATCAGTGCTGATGCCAAACCGGTTTTGCGTGATAAAGGGCGTGTGCCCGTAGTGCGTGATCGTCTTGCGTTCACCATCGCCGCCCAGGTACCACAGTGCGACTTTGAGGGTATGGACCTGAGCGTGGGTCAGCACCGTTCCTTCTTTATTCAGCAGCGGGCCTCCAATATCGAAGCGCTCTTCGATCACGTCATAACCCCAGCCGGTACCACATGGGCCGAATTGCTCGGTGGCACGTTTAGCCAAGTACTGTGCATTTACCGCGGTACCGGTGAAACCGCCGGAACCGGTGTATTCCTTGGTGAACTTGGGGTCGGTTTTTTCGACCTCTTCCCAAAGGGCGAGGTTGGGTACGGACATGACTATCTCCCGCCGCGCAAGTACGCAGCTCTGAAAGATGTGGTTTATTGAGTGATGCGATCGGCGAGGGCGCTGAGCAGCATCAGGAAGGTGAAGACGCCAATGGCGGAGAACGATCCGCGCCGGATCAGAATGCGGCGGGCCAACTGGCGACCGGTCACGACCGAACCTTCACAGCGATCCGTTTGCCCTTCATGGACGGCGCCAAGCGTTGCGGGAGATTCGAAACCAACTCCTCGCGCTCGCGACCAATCACCTCATTGAAAGGAAGACCGAAGCCGAGCAGGGCGATCTTGTGTTCGATGTCCTCCAGTTGCTCATCAATCAGCGATTTAACCGGTGCCGTACTCATGCCGTCTCCTTGCGTTGCTGACAGACGTCGCGCAGCCGCTTGCAGTAGTGATTGAACTCGTCGATGGTGATAGCGCCGTCGGTGAAGAGGCGGGTGATCAGCTCCTGTACGAGCAAGCCTGTCTCTTCATGGGCGAAGGGAGCGGTCACACCATCAAGTGCCTTGTCGATCAGTATGTGAGGGCTCAAAACCCACACTCCTGCTCGACGCGATCGCTTTCGCGCTTTGCATCGCGGTATTCGTTGGCGTGCACCGCGACCAAGTCGCCAGCGAGCGACCGAATGATCTGCGCATCACCGCCGACGGCTTCGACGGCCCAGGTGTGCAAGATGCCGCCGTCGCCGCGCCGGACCAACTCGATCAGGATTTTCTCGATGCAGCGGTCTGGGTCTGGGGTCGCGGCCATGTGATCCGCAAGCGCTTCCGGCAGGTGATTAGCGTTGACCAGGACCTTGCTTCGGCCCACCGGATTCGGCGCTTCAATATGGCGCCGGCACAGCAGATCGTCGACCGACTCTGCCAGCCATTCCTGACCTGCATCGGTGTCGAGAAAATCGTCTTCCGGGATGAGCTTGCGTAGAGCTGACATGGTCGTCTCCAGGGGGGCGGGGTGTTGATCCAACAAAACTCGGATGCACTCATCCGCTCCGCTGGTTGCCGTTGGGCGCGGAGGGGAGTGCATTCGGGTGGTGTTGCGAAGGGTGACTATCTTTACGCGATAGCGTCTATGCAGCTCTGCGCAAAGAAGTAATAAGGACGTTACGTGGTTCGAAGAGCAATTTTACTGGTGCTGATTGCCAGTCTGAATGGGTGTATGGCAACGGCCATGCGCATGGATTATGACAAGCACCGATGCCCCTATATCGGTGTGCGATTTGACTGGTGGTTGGTCGGTACGTCCAAAGGAAAGCTGATTCCTTTTTTACTGATCGACGCGCCGTTTTCTTTGGTAGTCGATACCGTCTTTTTTCCTTTCGAATACCAATACAGCTGCAACCTTTGAGCTGTCATGCGTCTGCATTAATGTGATCTCACAGGGCGCAATCACCATTCAGCGGAGGGATAGCGCTACAGGCGACCGGTAGGCTCATAGGGAAGCTTCAGTGGGGCCGGCGATGGAGTCGTAGTCCGAGCCGCCGGCAACGAGCATGGTCACTCTACGGTGCAAATCCAGCGGTGGTTATGCCGGTATGGCGCGCGGGTAAAGTGGACATCTGAGACCAAATTCATTCCGCGCTGCTGGAGCGCCTCGGTCAGTTGTACGAGTGTCTCTGCTTGGATAGTCATTGCTGTCACCTCGTCAGATTTACTACGTTCATAATTCTTGACCGAGCGGGCAAGTTGCTAATTCATTTTTTCTACTTCGGCGATTGTTCAATCCATACCGCAGAGCGCTCCCTGACTGTCCCCTTCATCTGAGATTTAGGGCAAGGAGAGCTCTGCGCTATGGATTGATGCCGCTTAAAGAAAGCGGCATCAGTAAATCTATGGGAATTGCTCGCGCCTCCTACCGGGTCATTCGCCAGTTCGGTCAATACCTCGTCCGCCGTCGCAGTTCTGCGCGTTGGTAGCCTTTCGGGGCTATCGGATCGCCGGTCGCCAGTAGTGGCAGCGCGATTTTGTTCACCTGACTTCATCTCGCCCCACAGGTGTGGCCGGGGCTGACCTCCCAGCGTGAGCCGGGTAATCGTTTATGGCGCGGGTTGTTAAAGAGCGGCGCGGCTTTCGCTGCTGGGCCGGTGTCTCGTTGGCCTGAGGTAAATTTACCATTTGGAAATTACCTGTCAATGCATAATGGTAAATTAATTGGTAAACAAATTTCGGTTTTTGGTAAATGGCTGATGCTATTCATTTTTCTCCAGACGAAAAAAAGCCCGCGCTGGGAGCGGGCTGCAAGACAATTATCGCGAGCAAAAAAAGCCCGCCAAGGGGGAGGCGGGCTGTTAAGTCATGATGAGCTAAGAGCATAGTCGATGTGAAGTTTTTTGCATGCCGTTCATGGGCTGCCAAGCGATCCTTACGTCTCCAGTAGTCAGGCATTGACGGTGATGATGGGCGCGAATTGACGGAGGAAGCGGCAGACTTCTACGCGCACTCGGTCGAAGGTCTGGAAGGCGGTACTTAGGAGGGAAGGGCGGACATTAAAAAGCCCGGCGCTACGCCGGGCTTGTCTTATTTGCGTAGCTGGAATGAAATTACATTGCTGGGAAGCTCCTCAGAGGGTAAAAAATACGCCTCTGGCTTTGCTGCCATTTCAGCAAGGCGCTTCGCGGGGAGGGGGAGGATCCTAGCTATGTCGTCTTTTGAGAATTTTCCTTTTCTCTCCAAAAAGTCAATCATGTCACTAATCAATTTACTTGATTCTTTAGGGGTTTCTTTATCAAGCGGCTCGCTCTTCCTTCCTCCGGGAAGAGTTGCTAACTGTTTAAATACATAAATACTTTGATTCTCTGTAATTAGTCCTAAAGATCTCGCTCTAACCGTCAGCGCCGCGATAGAAATACCCCAACGTCTTTTTAGATGGATCAGCGCGTCAAGAGAGCACGAAGTAAATTCTTGTAATATTGACTGGCGAGGGCAAAGAAAGGCGCCGGCAAAAAAATTCGCCTGATCTTCCTTCATTTGTACCAGTTCGTCGTCTTCATGGTCTTCGTCAGATACGGCGGTGTGCATAATAAGATGGCCTAATTCATGGGCCAGATTGAACCTGTGTCGCGCGTTGCTATTTTGTCTTTCAGTAATAATATAGGCGAGGTTTCCGCGCCAATTTGAAAATGCCTGAGTTTGACGGTCCATTGATAGCTGAGCAACAAAGACGCCGTTGCTTTCTAGCAGTCTAGTCATGTTGCTGATCGGGCCCGCCCCAAGCTTCCAGAATTTCCTAGCTTCGAGTGCTATGGACTCAATATCTTCCAGTGTGAGCTCAGTAAAATCATCAACCGGGGATCGGTAGATATTGGCGCCCGGATAGTTAATGTCTGCTAGGAGCGCTTGAGAGAACTCCGCGAACCACGACTCTTGAACTTGTGCTTTCGTTCGCGATTTTTTAGCCGTCGTTTTGAAACTTCTAAAGTGAGAGGGCGTTGTGATTTCTTGAATCGATTTGGATTCGGAATAAAAAAAGTCTGTGCCTACCTCTAAGATTTTTGAAATTTTTGAGACATTTTCGTAGGTTGGACTCTTAGAACCTTTCTCAAAGATAGAGACAGCTTGCCTTGTAACACCTATTCGCTCAGATAGTGCTGCCATTGTAAGTCCAGCGGCCTGCCGGGCTTCAGTTAGTCGTGCTGGGTTGAATTTCATGATTAACGAGCTTTCTTGCTTTGTTCAAATTCTTTTGTGATCTTTTCGAAGAGATTGTCGAGGTTGTCTTCAATTTTTTCCTCTCGCACCTCTTCAAAGGTTGGTAGAGGAATTTGGCGAGTGTAAAGAGATCTTCTGCAGTTTGCGTCAGGGATGACAAGGCTCATGAATTCAAGTGTTGCTTTTGAGCCGTGCAGCAACTGGCCGCAAACGATTTCACTTTCATGATCTTCATATGACTCGGAAAATAGATCCATATTCGGGCTTGAGAGGACCCGATTATACAAAGAGTTTTTTAGCATCTTTGTTCTAGGGCTATTTACATTGTGAGCCGTCAATACCAGTCGACCTGAACGCACAACTATATGTTTGGAAGAGCCGTTTCTATTACTTTCCATCCGCGCCGAGATTCCGGAATCTGGCGCTGACCCAGGTGCTGCTGCGAGAAAGTGATCAACGCAGGCACGCTTGATGTGGCCAGATGCAGCCATGAGATTCGTCCCAAGAACAGCGTTACCGCGAATGATCTCCAGCGAAGCCCTATATCCCAGAGCTACTGCCTTGGAGATTACCGCCATTTTTTCAAAGGAAAGATCGGTATCAATGAGCTGGGGGAGACTGGGCATCGCAAGGCACCTGGTTGACATTGTTCGTGTCAACCATTTTGCCTAAAATCACTAAATTGTCAACCGAACTGTTGGTGACTTGTCTTTTGCCCGTTAGGATCCAGATTCCATCACCCGCCAAATCGTCTCGTGACAGACAAAGGCTTCTGAAACCGCGCAGTCAATTTTGAGTCGAGTCTGGATTCGGGTTACCTGGAGTACATCGCCCACCAGAAAACATGCCCCAAAATCGAGATCTGTTGTTCCTGGATCTGCTGGAACGTGTAGTCCTCGTCCGGATGCTCATCACGGTTGAAACTCCGCAAGCGTAGCCCGGTAGGGATCCGATAAACCTGCTTCACGCGAAGCTGACCGTTGTGGTTGATGGCGTACATCTCGCCGTCGACGATATCGCTCAGTGAGTTTTTCCCCACGTTCACGCCGACCGTGGCGCCGTCGCGCAGCACCGGCATCATGCTGTTTCCGCCGACCTTCACACACCTCGCGTTGCTGAATTGAACGCCATTTTGGCGCAAATCCTTTTTGTTGAAGCGCAGACGGGAGTTGGCGTTTTCTTCGATCGCGAACCTGCCTGATCCGGCAGCCAGCTCGACTTCATGAAGGAAGGGGACGTAGACCTCATCATCATCGAGCGGGGTCTCGTCGTCCCAGGTCTCGATCGAGGACAGCGGGATCTCGACTTGAGTCCTCGGCTTGACAACACCAGACTTCGAAGCTGCAGATAGCTCCCCCTCACTCAATGGACGGTCAAGGGAGCCAGGTGCAAGCCCGCACTTCATTTCGAAGTCGCGCGCCATTTTCTCCCCGATGTTCCGGAGATGCTCGGCCTTTTCGGTGAAAAGCCGGGAGATATAGGACGGCTGCTTATCCACGCGGGCGGCGAAGTCAGCGTCTTTTCCGCCGAAGTCGCGATCAATGATCTGGCGAACTCTGGCTCTGCGTATGTCTTTGATGTCCATCTCCCCATTAGAACCTTTATTTCCCTTTGGGGAAATTACCTTTACTTGGTAAACATTTATGGTAAATTCGTGCATAAATGAACCAGAAGGTAAACCAGAATGGACTTCCCCACGTACGCAAAGCAGCTTCCGCGCGGCGGAAGAAAACGCCTCGCCCTCAGCCTCGGCATTCCGGCGAGCTACCTCTCTCGTTTGATCTCTGGCGACCGCTCCATCACTGCGGAGCGCGCCATTGAAATTGAACACGCAACAGGCGGAGAGGTGACTCGGCAAGAGTGCCTTCCAGATATCCAGTGGAAGAACGCTTCTTAAGCTCGACCCGCCACGCCAATCCGTTGAAGCCAGATTAGAAGAGAGCAGTCCCCATGGAAACGTCCAGTCCAAGACATAGCGCCCAAACCCGTGACCAAGTGCTGGTGGCGCATGCGGCAAACCAGATCGTCCGAACCAGCTTGAGCCAGGACGATTTCGCGCAATCGCTGAGCCGTGAGCTGCACCTGTCGATTCCTGAGCGCGCCAAGAAGAAGGAAGTTCCAGACTTCAATTCGCCAGAACTGACCAGTGACGTGAGCGAGTTTGTGAGGGCGACCGGTCGCTGGCTGAAGCGTGTACAGCGCTGGCTCTCCGGGGATCAGGAGATGCCGTCTTGGCTTGAGGAGTCTTGGGTAAACGCTCTCGAACCAGAGTACCGCGATAACTGCATTAACGAGTTGGCCGCTCGCCATGGCTTGACTGGGGCTCGCCAGATGCAGAGCGACCAATGCGCCAACAAAAGCTTCGGTGCGCTGATCCGCGCACTCGGCGACGTAATCGATACGGGCAGTGAAGTTTTTGACGACCAGGTGATGTGCGAAGCGGACTTGCCGCATTTACCAGCGTTCGCCGAGCAGTGCCGCCAGGTAGAAGCGAGAGCAGGGGAGCTGGGCCGGAAGGCAGAAGCCCTGATCGCGAAACACCGGCTGAATTTGAAGATCGCCTGAACATCGGGCACAAAAAAGCCGACGGAGAAGGTCGGCTTATTCGCAAAACTAGAGAGACCCGATTATGCAGAGCCAACCCAATTCGAGCAATACCCCGAACAATGTCGTGACACGTTTTCAGAACTCTCAAAACGTGTCGCGAGCTTTTATATTTTCCGTTCACGTCAGGAATACCTGACATGCAGTTCACCGTCACTATCAATCAGGTGAAGGCGCTGGAGTGGGGGTTGAACTCTCAGCAGGCCCTGCTGTTCGCCTTCGTCTACGGCTGCCCGAGCTGGAGCAAGCCAGTCAAGACTGACGACGGGATCTTCTTCGCGTTGAGCAAAGCCAAGATCATCGAGGAGCTGCCGTTGCTCACCGATAAGCCAGACACCGCTTACCGCATGCTGAAGGCCTTGGAAGAGGCCGGTCTGATTGAGCTTTCCAGCACTTCGAACATCACGCTGTTCCGACTGACCGAGAAGGCGATCGGGTGGAATCCCGATCGCATGGGGCACTTCAGTGCATACCAGCCGCCGGTGCAGCCACCTCGCCGTCGAACGAAAAAAAAGCCCATCCCTTCAGAATCGCGAACTCTCGTTTTTGCTCGAGATGGGCATGTCTGCCTGCGTTGTGGCTGTTCGGTGCGACTCCGCTTGAGAGCTGACCATGTCATTCCAGAGAGCCTGGGTGGCGAAGCATCGATGGAAAATCTTCAAACACTGTGCATGTCCTGCAATAGCTGGAAGGGTGTTCAGACCATCGATTTTCGCGGTATCACCGGAGGTGCCGCATGAGCATGGGCCTTATGGTCGCCGCCATGAAACTCCGCGTCGGTAATCCGCTGCGTAAGCTGGTCCTCATCAAGCTGGCAGACAATGCCAGTGATATGGGGGAGTGCTGGCCGTCCTACCAACATATCGCCGATCAGTGCGAGATCAGCAAGCGTTCCGTTATGAATCACATCACCGCGTTGTGCGAGTCAGGGCTGCTGCGCAAGGAAATCAGGAAGGGTGGGCCGAAGGGCAATTCGTCGAATGTTTACTTCCTGACTCTCGATGGTGGTGCACCTCCTGCACCAGGGGTAGTGCAACAGATTCACCAGGGTAGTGCAGCTGGTTCACCCCCTAGTGAATCTCCTGCACTAGGGGGTAGTGCAGGAGCTGCACCCAGAACCAGTCACTCTTCTGAACCAGTCAATGAACCGGTCATTGAACCAATTGCACCCCCGGCTTCCGCCGAGGTTGTGCCGGCTCAGTCACGCAACCTGGTACTGGTGGTTGATCGCACCGACGCGCCACGGGTTGAGATTCCCGCTGACATGCCCGGTCCCAAAGACCAGTCCTGCAAAACCTTCAAGGTCTGGGCGAACTACGCCATGGCCTACCGCAAGCGCTACAGCACCTGGCCGGTGTGGAACGCCAAGGTCGGTGGTCAGCTCGGCCAACTGGTCGACCGACTCGGCGCCGATGTCGCGCATCACGTCGCCGCGCACTACTTGAAAACCAGCGATGCCGGCGTCCTGCGCAAGTGCCACAGCCTCAACGAGCTGCTGGCCAATGCCGAGAGCTACCACACCCAGTGGGTTACTGGTCAGCGCATCAACGGGACTACCGCCCGCCAGATGGAGCGCACCGAGGCAAACATCTCCGCTGCCGAGCAAGCCGCGCAAATGGTCTTGGCCAAGCGCCAAGGGGGGGAGCGCAATGAGTACCTTTGAAATGAACGATCAGCAGGTTGCCGGACTGGCAGCTGCAATCTGCGCTACCGCCGAGGCCATGGGGCAGGAAATGAACCCAGGCACTGCGGCGATGATGGCCGAAGACCTCTGCGCCTACTCGGTGCCCACCGTGAAGGCAGCGCTGAAAGCCTGCCGCTTCGAGGTGAAGGGCAAGCTGGCGATGGCCGACATTCTCCAGCGTGTGCAGGCCGCCGACGGGCGTCCGGGCAAGGACGAAGCTTGGGCGATCGCAATGACCACGAACGACGAGTTCGAAACCGTGGTGCTGACCGACGAAATCCAACTTGCTCTGGTCGCTGCAAAACCTGTCCTCGACGCCGGCGATAAGGTCGGTGCGCGCATGGCGTTCAACAGCGCCTATGAGCGGTTGGTGGGGCAGGCCAGGGAGGACAACAAACAGGTGAACTGGCATGTCTCTGTCGGTTTCGACGCCAACCGCCGCACGCAGGCGATAACCAAGGCTGTGCAGATGCAGCGGATCCCACAGGAGCGCGCCCAGCAGTACCTGGCCGACTTGAGTGTCGTGCCGGTCACTGAAGACGGGCGGGCGGTTGCGGCTCTGCTGACCGGCGAAGTCGCGCGTCCATCTTCGAACCTTCGGGAAAAACTCGCAGCGGTGAAGGACTCGATGCTCGCCATGCGCAAGGCATCAGCAGAGGAACAAACAGAACTGCGAATTCTGGCAGCCTACGAGCTGGCCGATCGCCGGGCGCTGCTCATTCAGCAGGCTGAACAATTGAAAGCAAGGAGTGCGGCTCAATGACCGATATCAATGACCAGAAAAAGCAGGCTGAGGCTGGCTTCAAAAACTTCCACCGCAGCCTTTGCGAACGCTTCGGTTACTACCACGACGAGATCGACTGGCAGCGTGACCAGGTTTCGCTGGAGGAACACATCGCCACGCAGTTCAACCACGTCAATGCGGAGAACGCTGCGCTGCGTGGGCAGGTTGAGTCCTTGCAGCGCGCTGCCGGCCAGCTCCAGGAGCAGGTCGAGGCTCTGGGCGTGAAGGTGATGCGATGAATCCCGAATACACGATCCGTGACCAACGCGATATCAACCGCCTCGCCGGCGTCCTGCACGCCATCGACCTCAGCAAGCCGAAGATTGTGGTGATCCGCGATGAAAAACGCCCGGACGTCTGCAATCGGAAGATGTGGGCAATGCTCAAGGACGTTTCCGACCAGGTCATCTGGCACGGCAAGAAGCTGACCAGCGAGGACTGGAAGTGCCTTTTCAGTGCCTCGCTGGAGAAACAACGCGCGGAGCCTGGCCTCGACGGTGGCTTCGTCGTGATGGCCGTATCCACCCGCAAGCAGTCGCAGAAGTGGTTCAGCGATCTGTTCGAGCTGATGCATGCCTTCGGCGCCGAGCATGACGTGCGCTGGACTGAACAGGACAAGTGGGGAGGGCGGTACTGATGCGTACTGCCATCAAGGAAGTGAAGCAGAAGAGCTGCAAGTCCTGCGGCGACAAGTTCCGGCCGTCACTCTCGACACAGAAGGCTTGCAGCGTGAAGTGTGCGTTGGACCTGGCCAAACAGCCGGCGAACCAGCAGGTGGCACGAAAGGCGATCGATCAGCGTGACCGCCGCGAGATCAAGGTCCGCAAGGAGAAGCTGAAGAGCAGGGCTGATCACCTACGCGAGGCTCAGGCCGCCGTGAACGAGTACGTCCGCCTGCGTGACGCGCATCTGCCGTGCATCAGCTGCGACTCGATGCCGAACGACAGCGACCTCATGACGGGCAGCCGCTGGGACGCTGGTCATTACCGATCCGTGGGCGCCTGCCCGGAGCTGCGTTTCGAGCCGCTGAACATCCACCGCCAGTGCGTGAAGTGCAACCGTAACCTATCCGGCAACGCAGTCGAGTACCGGATCCGGTTGGTGCAGCGTCTCGGCGCCGACAAGGTGGCCTGGCTTGAGGGGCCTCATCCGGCCCGCAAATACACCGTGGAAGAAATCAAAACCATCAAGGCCGAATATCGGGCAAAGACCAGAGAACTGAAAAAGGAAGCAGCATGAAACTGATCAACGCAAGGCAGGTATGGACTGAGGCTCAGCACGAATCGAACGCGTCGATCAGCGCTGCAGCCATTGAGCGGGCGGAGTCGGCACCGGTGAAGAAGGGCACTCGCATGCGCCGGCATGAAGCCGTGTTCGCTGCGTTGGGCGATGACAAGGAGGAGCGTATCCAGGTCGTGCGCGAGAGGATCAGCATCAGCGAAACACGGCGAACGCCGGTCGGCCGATCCACCGCCCGCGCCGCACACCTGGCGATGATTGGCAAAGTACTGCGCGCAATCGACACACTGCCGTTCCAGGTTCAGCAATTTGGGCACTACCTGTATCACCCGGCGATGAACATGCGGCATTTGCTGAATGCGGTGCTGTTGATCACCGCCAAGGCGGCATTGCCCGACCTGACTTCGGCCAAGCGAATCAAGGCGCAGTACTTGGTCACTCTGGCCCTGCAATCGTACAAGGGGGAGGTTCAGGGCGGGGCGGAGTGGGGCCCCGCGCGGGTGGCTGCGGAGATGGAAGCCTTCTTCGGCGTTACCATTGACCCGAAGAACTGGACGCGCGACTGGCTTGGCTTGTGGGAATCCCTGAAGAACGTCATAAAAGAAGTGGATATTCAGGCCCAGCAACCACTATGGCAGGTGATCCACTCGGAAAAAGATCATGAGGCGGCATAAAGATGTTGACATGACGGCGTTTCGAGCGTACTTTTCCCATAGTGCACAAGTAACGCGAAACGCACACGAATACCTGACCCGGCCAAGAGCCGGGTTTTTGCTTCTTCACGCATGGTATTTTTGATGAATTGACTTTTTGCCATTATTTTGGCACTATTTGCTCACGTACTAGCTTGAGTTGTTGGCTGGTCAAAAGAGCATCTGCTGGTGCTGCGGTTTTTACGCCGTTAACGATGGTAGTCGGCATTTTGGGATTTCTGGTAGTCGCAGCTACCAGTTGGCTTAAGAACAAAATGTTGTTGAAAACAGAAGTAATGACTACTGGAGGAAATGGTATGGAAGAACAGAATGTGAAATGTGTTGACCTGGCGGTTGTGGAAACGGTTCAAGTATTGAGCGCCGGCTTGTTGGTCAACGGTGTAACCGCAGTGACAATTCGGGCGTAAGCCCACCCGCTTAGCGGGACGCAGCGTTAAACCGCTGCACTATTCAGAAACCCGGCCACCGCGCCGGGTTTTTTGTTGACCAATCAGTCTTGGATCTCAACCTCAGTAACAGTCACAGTTTGACGGGCAGCGTAAAAGCCGCGCTCTTTGAGTGACGCCATTACCTCTTCGCTCTGAAGTCCAGTTGGAAGATCTTTGAAGTCGACCTGCCGCTGAAACGTAAGATCTTTCAAGAATTGCGAGCCTTTGCCGGAAATTCGAGGGATCCCTTTCCCGTCTTCTACGATAAGGATTTTATCCAGGACTTCGTCGCGATAAATGTCTACGAGCATTGCAGTTCCTCTTCCATGGTGGCGCCCCAACGGCCCCTCCTGAGAGAGGACTTGTTATCACGATTGATCTCGATTTGCCAAACCGACCAATGCGTCGGTTTTTTTATGCCTCGAATTTACCTGTAGCCAGGGCAGCCCTCGGGAAGGCCTGGACGTCGATAGCCGGATAGTGCGACGTACGGAATCAACACCGGCAGCCCGCGGACCCTGACCTCACCATTTGCTTCAGGGCAGCGCGAGACTGGATCAGCGAGATCGATGCAAAGGGGCGTCGACGTTGAGAAGGCCTTTGGCGGACAGCTAGGAAAGACGAGCGTACCTATTCAGGGCCTCTGCATTCGCAGGGGCCTTTTCGTTTCCATCATGCACACGGAGTCGAGCGCATGGAGTTATTGCAGCGCCTGCTCGACAAGATCGACAGGTTTGAATTGCTGATCGCAGGACTGATCGGCGCTGTCGTCGCAAGCTGGTGGCACAAGGACGATCTGGCCGACTGGCGCGCCTGGCTGATCTTCCTGATCACTGGTATCGCTTGCTCGCTATACCTGACGAGCATGGTCAGCACCTATCTGGGAGTGACCGAGCCGAAGATCGTCGCCGGAATCGGCTTCCTGCTCGGCACCTTCGGCGGATCGCTCCTCGCAGCCATCAACCGAGCCATCAAAGCCGCTGACCTCTGGGCGCTTATTCGCCAGCGGTTCGGGGGAGGCAACCCATGAATCTTGAACTGATCAACTCCATCGCCTGCGGCTTGATTGCCTTGTGGGCGACTTGGTGTGTTCTGAGCGGTCGAGTACGGGACGGCGTCATTGGCAAGCTTATCTATTCGGCGATCGCCATCAGCGGCTTCGTCGTGATGAGCCGGGAGCAGAACATCTTCATGATGGGCCCGACCACGGCCGGGATCACGCTGCACGCGTCGCTGGCTCTGGCCGGTATGCGTCACATCTTCATGGTCATCTGGTGGCAGCAGGTGAAGGCCTGGCTGTGCCGGACGCTGAACTGCGAACACTGCCTGCGCTGTGAAAAGGCGCCGGGCGGGATCGAACGGCGAGGCAAGTAAGTCGCGACACGTTTCGCGAATCGGCAAATTGTGCCGCGACACCATTAAGGAGAGAGCTATGAGCCACGGACGTACCAATCCTACTTGCAGAGGCGACATGAAGCTCGGGACGGGCTGCGGGCAGTGTGTTCGCTGCGTAGCCCAGAGTTCCTATTCCGCCGGTGAGTCCAATGTCACTCGCCTGCGCCACGCGCTGCCGCTGAGCCAGGAGATCAACAAAGCACTGACCGATCTGGATAGCGCGATCGCGAAGGCTATCGACGCTGCCAAAGCGGCAGGACTTCTACAGGGGCTGATCGTCGCTGAGCTGCACGGGCACGCCCACGCACAGACCTACACCACATTGCGCTGATGGCTTGAAGAACACGACAGTTACCCATATGTTCTTTATGGCATTTCGCCATAGGGAGAGTGACATGGACCGGTTACAACTGTTGATCTTGAAAAAGCAGTACGAAATTCTTGCTTTACTCGAGCCGAAAAATCGCGATCACCATCTCGCGCTCAAAGCCATTGATCGCGGCTATGAGTTTGAAATCCAAACCTTGATGGAACGAGCTTCGGTAGAGCCTGTATCCATGTCTGAATGTCAGGAAGTCAGAAGTATTCTGGATATGTTCCGCAATTTGCAGAACAGCTTGCGAAAACATGCCGTGGATGAGGAGTTGACCAAATCGGCGCTTTTCCCTGGTTTTGACGGCAATGAAGAGCCGGCACATCACTCCTACGCGTTGTATTTGCTGGAGGATCAGGGGCTCTGGCAGGGGCTAACAAACCGAGAGGGTACTTGGAACTCCCATTACCCAACACTTGACGGGTATCGTGCGATGCTTGCCGAGTATCAGAACATTGGCGGTTTCCCGCATTCGATTAAAGAGGTGGAGCGAGTACTGGCCGCTCGCCTGGAAAGATAAAAGACTCTCCATCTCACCTAAGCAACCCGACGGGGAGGCAATCGAACGCGCCTCTGTCGGGCTGCGTTCATTCACCTACGGGCTGAGGTGTTTGAAAAGGCACGGACCAACAGGTTGACCATAAGCCGCGCATTCGGCGTGGATGTCGGTTATGCCCTGTACGAAGCTTCCAATACACAGCCCCAAAAGTGCCGCAATGACAACATAAGCCCACACGCGATCAGTAGGCATCGGCTGACGCTTCATCCAAGAATCTGCACACCTTGCTGCGTAAAACAGAAAGTACAGCGCAATCAGCGCAATGACGCCGATTGCCGAGTAAAAACCCAGCGAAAAGATACTGAGCGGTTTAAGAAACTCCATTGCACATCTCCTTTTTAAAGTGCGGCTCGATTGAAGCACTCTCGCAGCACGCTCGCCACTCAACTGCGTGTAGTTTCTAACGCTAGTGTGGCCAGGTCACAGGACGCACTCCAAATGCACAGGCCATTGCCTCCATCATCGCTGCTTGAGCTGTCCGATCTATCCGACTCCGGTATACGCCTGATTCCGGCTCCCGAAGTCCGGGAATGGCTCCAAGCCGAAATACTCGCCGACACCGGCAGCATCCACAACGAAGAACATGCCCATCTGATCGATGCGGACATTCGAGTGATGTGGGCGTCTGCTGCCTTCACGAAGAAGGGGCGCACTGTGGTCGGCCAGGCCGAACAGGTAGCGTTCCGCGCCGGTGGCTGGCAGAAGGCCCGGATGGAGCAGCAGATGCTGGATTGGTTCGGTGACGTGCCGGCCTACATCATCACCTTGGCTGCCGATTACTGCGCCCAGTGTTCCGATGCTGACTTCTGTGCCTTGGTCGAGCATGAGTTATTTCATATAGCCCAAGAGCTTGATCAGTACGGGGCTCCAAAATTTACAAAAGAGGGTGCGCCAAAGCTTTGTATCCGCGGGCATGATGTCGAGGAATTTGTCGGCGTAGTCAGGCGATACGGGGCACCAAGTGACGTCCAGCGAATGGTCGATGCGGCAAACGGGTCTCCGGAAGTCTCAAAGGCTTCGATTGCCCGATCCTGTGGTACTTGCATTAGAGGAGTTGCGTAGGTGGAAGAGCAATGGAAGCAGATCCTGGGCTGGCCCAACTACGCGGTCAGCGATCGCGGACGAATCAAGAGGCTAACGACGCGAAACAGCGGCGTGGCTGGAGCAATTCTTTCGCAGTTTCTAGTCTCTGGGTATCCATCGGTGAATCTAACCGATTCCGGAAAGCGGAAGTCTGTGCGTGTACACCGCCTCGTCGCTGAAGCCTTCCTCCCAAAGCCGGAAGGCGCCACCGAGGTAAATCATATTGATGCCTCCCGATCCAACAACGACCTGCTCAATCTGGAGTGGGTAACCGCGTCAGGTAATCGGAAACACGGATATGACCATGGTGCCAACGTAGCTGAGGGGGAGCGCAACGGCTACTCCAAGCTGACTGAAGATCACGTTCGCGTCATTCGCGCGACCAAGCCGCTGACGAGATCAGTTCAGGCTGAATTGGCTGATCAATTCGGCGTGTCCATGGCGACCATTAGAGATGTGGCAGCAAGAAGAACATGGACGCACATCTGAAATGATGCCGAAATTAAACATATCGAGGGCCTGCGGAACCTGTCTGCTCAAGTCGGCCTGATTCTGGACAGGCTCTGGACGGATGAAAATCTATGGCAGCCCTTCAAAACGACGTGAAGGCCTTTATCGTTCAGGCCTTGGCGTGCTTCGACACGCCTTCACAGGTTGTTGAAGCCGTCCAAAAGGAATACGGGATATCGGTGACTCGCCAGCATGTGGAGACACACGACCCCACAAAGACATCAGGGAAAGGCCTGGCCAAGCGCTGGGTGACGATGTTTGAAGATGCCCGCAAGCGCTTCCGCGAGGAAACCGCCGAGATCCCGATCGCCAACCGAGCATACCGCCTCCGCGCCATGAACCGGTTCGTTGAGAAGGCCGAATCGATGAAGAACATCGGCCTGGCCATGCAGATTCTGGAGCAGGCCGCGAAGGAAGTCGGCGACGTCTACGTCAATCGCCAACGGAAAGATGAGCCAGACGATGAGCCAGCAATCCCGACGCGCATTCAGGTCGACGTAGTGGATGCGAGGAAGCCGAATGCCGAGCCTTAACGTTCCGCAGTCGCAGTTCCTCCTGTTGACCCACAAGTTTCGTGCATTCGTTGCTGGGTTCGGCTCCGGAAAGACCTGGGTCGGATGCTCAGCACTGAGCAAGCATTTCATGGAATGGCCCGGCGTCAACGCTGGCTACTTCGCGCCGACTTACCCGCAGATCCGCGACATCTTCTATCCCACGATGGAGGAGGTGGCTTACGACTGGGGGCTGAAGACCAAGATCAACCAGGCGAACCATGAGGTTCACATCTACAGCGGCCGGCAGTATCGCGGCACCGTGATTTGCCGGTCGATGGAAAAGCCGCAGACCATCGTCGGCTTCAAGATCGGTCACGCACTGGTCGACGAGCTGGATGTGCTGACGTCGATCAAGGCGCAGCAGGCTTGGCGCAAGATCATTGCCCGGATGCGTTACAACATCCCCGGGCTGAAGAACGGCGTGGACGTGACCACGACGCCGGAAGGCTTCAAGTTCGTCTTCCTCCAGTTCGTAAAGCAGCTGCGCGACAAACCGGCGCTGAAGGAAATGTATGGCCTGATCCAGGCCAGCACCTTCGACAACGAGCTGAACCTCCCGGACGACTACATCGCCTCGCTGATGGAGTCGTATCCCGAGCAGCTGATCCGCGCGTACCTGAATGGCCAGTTCGTCAACCTGACGTCCGGGTCGATCTACCACGCCTACGACCGCAAGCTGAACCAATGCTTCGACACCGTGCAGGCCGGCGAACCGCTGTTCATCGGTATGGACTTCAACGTTGGCAAGATGGCGGCGATCACGCATGTAAAGCGTGAACAAGGCCTGCCGCGCGCCGTGGACGAGTTGATGGATGGCTACGACACGCCGGACATGATCCGCCGCATCAAGGAACGCTACTGGGAGCACACCGGCAACGACTTCCGGAAAACCTGCGAGATCCGGATCTACCCGGACGCCTCGGGCGATTCGCGCAAGTCGGTTAATGCCAGCCTCACCGATATCGCCATGCTCAAGCAGGCAGGCTTCACAGTCATCGCGCCGGCGGCCAACCCGCCGGTTAAGGACCGGATCAACGCCATGAACGCCATGTTCTGCAACGCGCAGGGCGAGCGGCGTTACCTGGTCAACCCGTTCACCTGCCCGACATACGCCGACGGCCTAGAGCAGCAGATCTGGGCGTCCAACGGCGAGCCGGATAAGAGCCAAGGCAACGACCACGCCAACGACGGCGGCGGTTACTTCATTCACCGCGAGTACCCGATCGTTAAACCGGTCACCGCTATCAAAATGGGATACGCCCGATGAGCAACGACGTCTCCTTCAAGCGAGCGGACTACATCGAAGCGCTGAGTCGCTGGGCCACCGTGCGCGACGTGTGCGCAGGACAGCACCGCGTTGTCGATCGGCTGCCGTACATCAACGCTCACGACACGTCGCCTGAGAATAAGGATCGCAACAAGGCCTATCGCGAGCGGGCGGTGTTCAAGAACGCCACAGGCCATACCCGAAACGGGCTGCTCGGCCTGGCCTTCCACAAAGATCCAACGCTGGCTGTTGCGAAAAAGCTGGAGTATCTGCAGGACAATGCCAACGGGTCCGGCGTGAGCATCTACCAGCACTCGCAAGGCACGCTGGAAAAGGTGCTTGAGGCTGGGCGGCATGGCCTGTACGTCGACTATCACCAAGACGCCGGCGCCGGTGGTCACTCTGTGATCCTGTCGTACTGCGCCGAGGACATCATCAACTGGCGTACAGGGATGGTGAACGGGCACAGCGTGCTGACTCTGGTTGTGCTGCGCGAATCACCGGAGATCGAAGATGGCTTCAGTTTCAAAGTGGTCGAGCAGTACCGGGAGCTGGCACTTGAGGCTGACGGCTTTGTTTGCCGAGTTTGGCGCAGGTCCGGGCCGAAGGGTGGCGGGCCGCTGGCGGTTATTGAGGAGTTCCGGCCCACCGGTGCCGCCGGGCGCTTGAAAGAGATCCCGTTCACCTTCGTCGGTGCGCAGAACAACGATCCGAGTATCGATGAGTCGCCGCTCTACGACATCGCCATGATCAACTTGGGCCACTACCGAAACAGTGCCGACTACGAAGACAGTGTCTTCTGGTGCGGCCAGGCTCAGCCATGGATTTCGGGTCTGGACGAGCAGTGGCGCGACTGGATGGAGAAGAACGGCGTTTACGTTGGGTCTCGAGCACCGATGATGCTGCCTGCCGGTGGCCAGTTCGGATACGCCCAGCCATTGCCGAACACGCTGGTGAAGGAGGCCATGGCCGACAAGAACCAGATGATGATCGAGCTGGGCGCCCGAATGGTGGTGGCTTCCCTCTCGTCCAAGACGGCTACCGAAGCCCGTGGTGATCAGTCTGCATCGACGTCGGTCCTTGCCGGCTGCGTGGCGAACGTCAGCGAGGCTTACACCCGGGCGATCATGTGGTGCTGTACCTACATGGGCGTCGACGACGCGAAGGTCGCCTACCAGATCAATCAGGAGTTCGTGGAGCTGACGGCGGATCCGCAAATGATCACCGCACTGGTCGGCCTCTGGCAGAACGGTGGATTCGCCAAGGCGGATCTTCGGGCGTACCTACGCAAGTTGGGCCTGATCGCGCCTGAGCGCACAGACCAGCAAATCGATGGCGAGCTGGCGGAGCAGGGCGACGGCTTGGGCCTGGACGATGAGGACAACGCAAATGGCGGTAAACCAAGCAATCCTTGACGCCACGATCCGGCACGCGGTCTTCCTCGAAAAGCTGAAGGCTGGGGAGGTCGGCAAGTTCGCTCCCTTCCTCAAAGAGATCGACCGCTCGATCCGTGACCGGCTCACCCAGTCGGATCTGACCGAGTACAACGTGAAGCGGCTGGAGGCGCTGCTGAAAGAGGTCGATAGTCTGCTGTTGGGCATCTTCGACCGCTACAGCGCGCAACTGAACCTCGACCTGATTGACATCGCCAACTACGAGGCTGAATTTGAGGCGTCGAGCCTAGCCCGGTCGGCGCCCTTTGGTGTTTCGTTTGATGTGGTTGCTCCGACGGCAGCGGCTATCCGCACGGCGGTACTGACCAATCCCCTCAGTGTGCGCGGCACCGGGGGCGGTAAGGTGCTGAAGTCGTTTATCAAGGGGTGGACCAGTGCCGAGCGCGACCGCGTCACCGGTACGATCCGGCAGGGCTTCTTCGAAGGCCAAACGAACTTCCAGATCATCCGCAACATCCGCGGCACCAAGGCAGCCGGGTACAAGGATGGGGTTCTCGCCACCACCAACCGCAATGCCAGCACGGTCGTGCACACGGCGATTCAGCATGTGTCGTCTCAGGCACGCATGGAGGTGGCGAAAGCCAACACGGACATCGTTTCCGAGGTTGAGATGGTCGCCACGCTGGACAGCAAGACCAGCCAGCAGTGTCGATCAATGGATAAGCGACGGTTTCCGGTCGATTCCGGGCCGAGGCCGCCGTTTCACCCGAATTGTCGCACCACGTTCGTCTTGCTGACCAAACTCAGCGAGATGTTCGCCAAGAGCGCCACACGGGCTTCGGTGGGGGCTGATGGAGCAGGGCAAGTCAGTGCTAGCCTCGACTATTACCACTGGCTTCAGTTGCAGCCAGCGTCGTTTCAAGACGTAGCAATCGGACCGGTGCGGGCAAAGCTGTTTCGCGAGGGCGGTTTGAGCATCGAGCGCTTCGCAGAGCTGCAGCTTGACCGCAACTTCGCTCCGCTGACCTTGGCTCAAATGAAAGGGCTTGAGCCTCTGGCATTCGAGCGTGCGGGAATCTGATATAGGATTGTGGCTCATATCAAGGAGCCGTTATGGATCAGGTTATTCAAAGGAAAATCGAAGAAGCGTTGAAGGGTCTTTTCACCGCCGTATCAATGCTTCAGGAAGCCTTTCCGGGCAAACCTTTCACTCCTGATGGTCGACTTGTCGGCGACATCGGAGAAGTGGTCGCGAGCCTGGCTTATGACCTGACGCTGAATGAAGGCCTGACAAAGCACCATGACGCCGTCACGCGTGATGGGCGGAATGTGCAAATCAAAACCACCTTTGGCACCAGCCTTACTTTTCCGGTGCACCATGTGCCTGATTATTACCTCGGCATTCGAATGAACCGGGATGGAACGTTTGAGGAGATCTACAACGGCCCGGGGCGTTTTATCCAGGCGGCGCTATCTGGCCGGAAGGCCACGAAGACAGGACTTCATGGTGCGCTAATGCCAATGCTCAAGCGAATAAACCAGACGGTTCTCGAAGAAGATCGAATACCCAAACGCTAATTCACATCAAACCCGGCCAAGCGCCGGGTTTTTTTATGCCTGCAAAGCGGGCAGCACATACCCAAGGGGTGCATCAACGTGGCAGAAGAAAACGAAATCGACCTGGACAATCCGGCAATCAAGGCCGCTATCGCGACTGCCGTTGAGGCCTCCGTTTCTGGTCTGAAAACCAAAAACTCCGAACTGCTGGGCAAGCTGAAAGACACCACTACCAAGCTGTCGCAGTTCGAAACCCAATTCGAAGGTATCGATATCGACGCAGTGAAAGGCTTACTCAGCCGGGCCGGCCAAGACGAAGAAACCAAGTTACTGACAGAGGGCAAAGTGGACGAGGTTTTCAACCGTCGCACCGAGCGGCTGCGTGCGGACAACGACAAGCAATTGAAAGCCGTCACCGCGCGCGCCGAGAAGGCCGAGGCATTCGCTGCCAAGTTCCAGGGCAAAGTCCTAGGCGACTCGGTACGCGGTGCTGCACTGAAAGCCGGCGCACTACCGGAAGCAACTGACGACATCATCCTGCGCGCCAAAGGCGTGTTCTCGCTGAACGAAGAGGGTGAAGCAGTCGCCGTTGATGAATCAGGCCAGGTCATCCTCGGTAAAGACGGCAAGACCCCTTTGACCCCGCTCGAATGGGCGGAATCTCTGCGCGAAAGCGCACCTCATCTGTGGCCAAGGGCTTCAGGGACACAAGCCCCGGGCGGGGGTGGCGGCCAGGCTGCTTTGAAGCGCTCCGAAATGAATGCCGAGCAGAAGCGCGATTACCAGCGCAAGCACGGCCAAACTGCATATCTGCAACTGCCCAAGTAAGGGGATTCACCGATGGCAACGACCGTTAACAGCGACCTGATCATCTACAACGATGAGGCGCAAACCGCATACCTAGAGCGTGTCCAGGACAACCTCGACGTGTTCAACGCATCGTCGAACGGTGCGATCGTGCTCGACAACGAGCTGATCGAAGGCGACTTCCGTAAGCGCTCGTTCTACAAGATCGGCGGCTCGCTGGAGCATCGCGACGTCAACTCCACCGGCAAAGTGACCGCGAAGAAGATCGGCGCCGGTGAAGCCGTGGGCGTCAAGGCACCGTGGAAATACGGCCCGTACCAAACCACTGAAGAGGCGTTCAAGCGCCGCGGTCGTCCGGTGGACGAGTTCTCTCAGATCATCGGTGCCGACGTTGCTGACGCCACTCTGGAGGGCTTCATCCAGTACGCCACCGCCGCGCTGCGCGCTGCAATCGGTTCCAACGCTGGCATGGTTGTCTCCGCCAACATCGAGACCGACGGCAAGAAGACCCTGACTCGCGGCATGCGCAAGTTCGGCGACAAGTTCGGCCGTATCGCCCTGTGGGTCATGCACTCCAGCGCCTACTTCGACATCGTCGACGAGGCGATCACCAACAAGATTTACGAAGAAGCAGGCGTCGTCATCTACGGCGGCCTGCCAGGCACCCTCGGCAAGCCTGTGCTGGTAACCGACACCGCGCCGGCCGACGTGATTTTCGGTCTGTTGCCGAATGCAGTGGTGATCACCGAGTCCCAGGCCCCGGGCTTCCGCTCCTACACCGTCGACGACGAAGAAAACCTGGGTATCGGCTACCGCGCCGAAGGCACCGTGAACATCGACGTGCTGGGCTACAGCTGGAAGGACGCTACCGGCGGCTCGAACCCGACGCTGGCTGCGGTCGGCTCAGCGGCCAACTGGGTCAAGCATGCCGACAGCAACAAGGTCACCGCCGGCGTGATGATCACCCTGACCACTACGCCACCAGCCGGCGGCTGATACTGGCCCTGACAGCGGTCAGCAATGGCCGCTACGGAGACTTTTATGGAATTGGTTTACTCCACTCAAAATTCGGACTTCGATCCGGAAAAGCGATATCGCAATCCGGCTCACTTTGATCGGCCAGAGTCCGGTGTGACCCATGCGGTCGTGATTGGCGACTGGCCGAAGGTGGTTGCTGCCTATGAGGCGCTGGGCGTTGAGGTTTCGGTATTACAGCCTATGATCAGCCAGCCGGCTGATTCGGGTAATGCTGACGCCATTGTCGGTCTGGAACAGGACAACGCCGCGCTGCGCGCTGAGTGCGACGGCATTTTGCGACTGATCGAGGCTGCCGAAGGCTTGTCGGACCTGGAGCACCCGGGCGCCGGCGAACTGCCGATCCGCTTGTTCGGTGCGTTGAAATCTATTCATGAAGGCTTTGAAGCGCTGACGGGTGAGCGTGATAACTTGGCGGGCGAGGTTGAATCCTTACGCGCCGAAGTCGAACGCCTCAAAGTGGCAGCTGCGCCGCTCGACAATGCCGAGAGGATCGCCGGCCTCAAAGCGCAACTCGACGCCGCCAATGTGCCGTACCGGGCGAATGCTTCGGTTGAGTCGCTGGAAAAGGCGGTCTCTGAGCTTCCGAAGGCGTAATAATCCGGGTGCCTATTCACTGGCACCCGATTCAAACAAAGAGCGAGCTGATTCATGACTCTCATCATTGAGGACGGTACCGGCAAGCCTGACGCCGAAAGCTACGCATCTGCCGAGGATCTGGCCATGTACGCCTTGAAGTTCGGCGTGGTCATTCCGGCGGAAGTGCCAGTACAGGAAGCGCTGCTGCGTCGTGCCGCTCTGGCGATGGGTGGCATGACGTGGAAAGGGCGGAAGACCAACAGCGAACAGGCCTTGTCCTGGCCGCGCCGGGGTGTCGAACTGGATCGCGAGATCAAGCCCGACAACTACCTGCCGGCGCGGATCCAGTACGGCCAGATGGCGCTGGCTGCGGAGATCCATACTGACGATGTCGACCCAATCGAGAAGCGCAAAGGCGCGATAACGCTGGAGCGTGTCGAAGGCGCGGTGACTCGCGAGTACGCGACGATCCCGAACACCAGCGGCCGACTGTTGCCGGCGGCGCCGGACCGGCCGAGCGCAACTCAGTTTGCTGACTATCTGCAGAGACGTGGTTTGTTCGCTATCCGCGCTTGAACTACTTTTAATCCTCCATTGATAGGAGGTGAGTATGCAGCAGGAAGAAAAAGCAGCGTGGGATCAATACTACGCGGCAGCGGTTATCGCGGTCGCATCAATTCCTCTGGAAAAGACGGGATCGCCACTGGATAGTTTGAATAGCACTCCAATGTCTATCGCGAACAGAGCTGCGACGCTCGCGGACCTGATGTTTGAGCAGCGCAAAAAGCGATAGCAGTAACCACTAACCCTCTCGGAGCCACCATGGCCTTCTACGACGAAATGGCCGTGATGGCTCTGGAGATGATTACAGAGTTCGGCCAGCCGGTGACCATCCGCGCGACAACTGTCGGCGAGTACGACCCGGAAACGGGTTCGGCACCGCCCGACAGCACCAAAGAGCAGACCGCCCAAGGCATCCTGCTCGACTTCACCGGTCAGGAATTTCAGAACAACAGCCTCATCAAGCAGGGCGACAGGAAGCTGAAGATCGCCGCGCAGGGACTGGAGTGGGTGCCGGACCTGATGAACAAGGTGATCATTCAGGGCCGCACCTGGTCCATCGTGCCGCCGCTGAAAGAGGTCAACCCGGCCGGCACCCCAATCCTGTATGAGCTGCAGGTGCGGTCGTGAGCAGGGCGGGCGCTGGCCAGTCCGGTAGCTTCGCGCTGAGCCTGGCCGAGTTCGCGGCCCAAACCAGTGAAGCCATCGACGCCAGTGTGCGCGAGATCATCATCGAGTTGGGCAGCAGCCTGATCCGCATGTCTCCCGTGGGTAACCCTGAGATCTGGGCGGCGAACGTCGCGCACCGGCAGGCGAACACCCGAGCGGCCGACGACTACGATTTCAAGGTGGCCGTGCGGAACACGCTTATCAACCTGGATGAAAGCAATTTCACCAAGGCGGGGAAGCTGAAGCGCGGCGTGAAGTACGCCAAGCCTTTGACCAAAACCGAGCGCGATCAGAACTTCAATGTGAACGGCTTGGTCGCCGGAGAGGACTACGGCGGCGGCCGATTCCGGGCGAACTGGCATCTGTCCATTGGCGTTGTCGAGAACGTCACTTTCGACGAGGTGGATCCGAGCGGAACCGAGACTATCGCGGCATTGGTTGCCGCCATCAGCGACTTCACCGCCGGCCAGATGGTCTACCTCATCAACAATTTGCCCTATGCGATCCCGTTGGAGTTCGGACACTCGACCCAGGCCCCGAGCGGCATGGTTCGGGTGACCGTGGCCCGCTTCCAGCATATCGTGCAGGAGGCCATCAGGAACAATCAGGTATGAGTCACGCACGCGCCCGTCAGGCCATCGAAACGAAGCTGGCCGCATGGTCGGCTGTACGCCCTATACGAGTGGCCTACTCGAATCAGCCATTTACACCGGATCCATCTGAAACCTATCTGCGGGCCTTCCAATTACCAGCCAGCACCACCTGCCGCTATCTCGGCGGGGACGCCTACGAGTACACCGGCATTTATCAGATCAGCATCGTCTGTCCGGCTGCCCAGGCCATGGCCACCGCAGAAACGCTCGTTGAAGAGCTGACACGGGTTTTTCGCGTAGACACGCCGTTGGCTCGCAACGGGTTCGATGGCCTCATCACTGAGCCGGTAGATCAGGGGCCAACCATCACAGAGTCGGCGACCTACACGGTCCCGACCAGCTTCACCTACGCAGGTGTCGCAGACCAACCGCCCGCTGGGGCATAACCTACCGCCGTCAGGCGGGCACTCAAGAGGAAATACACCATGGCCGCACGCTTTCCGCTGCCGAACGGCGCTGTGCTGGAGATTGCCAGCATTATGGGGACCGCCGTCGCTTTCGCCGCCCTGACCAACGCCAAACCGCCGGTTGCTGCCTCTGTAGGGCACGACATTGAAAACGGCGACGTTTTGCTGATCAACTCCGGTTGGGCGCTGATCAACGATCGCGCAGTAAAAGCATCCGGCGTTACTGCCGATGCCTTTGCGTTGGCCGGTCTCAATACCACCAACACCGACAAATTCACTGTAGGTGCGGGTTCTGGCTCCGTGATCCCGGTGTCCGGGTGGACGCAAATCTCGAAAGTCACTTCTTTCACATCCTCCGGCGGCGAGCAGCAGTACCAAACCGTCGGTTACCTGGAAGATGACGACGACAAGCAGTTCCCAACCAACCGCAACCCAACGACGCTCACCATCGTGGTGGAGGATCAGCCGACTGCACAATACGTTGAGATTGTTGAAGGTTTCGACGACACCAAAGAGCTGGCCGTCGTACGCATGAAGTTGCGCAACGGTGATCAGATCCTCTACCCGGGTTATGTGAGCATCACTCCAGATCCGACGATGGAGCGAAACAACGTCATGACTCGAACCATCAGCATCGGGCTTTCGGCTCGATCGCTCCGCTATCTGGCCAGCGTCTGAGGAGTTCCCATGGCAAAGATCAGGATCGCCCAGAACCCTACTTTCAAGGCTCCCGTTCACATCCCTATCGTTGGGTGTGAGCCAGAGACAATCGAATTCACCTTCAAGTATCGGGATCGCCCGGAACTCGCCGCTCTGTTCGACGAATGGAATTTGAAGGCGAAAGAAATGCGCCAGGGATTCGGAGAGGGCACCACGTTGTCGGATGTTGTTGCTGCTGAAACTGAGTTTCAGGTGCAGCAGATCAAAGATTTGGTCACGGGCTGGGCGTTCGATGACAAGTTCGACGACAAGAGCATCCTCGCCCTAGTTAAGTCCTGTCAGGGCACCGCTGAAGCGGTGGTGAATGCCTATCAGAGCGCATTTAATCAGGCCCGCTTGGGAAACTGAAGGAAGCAGCCGCGGCGTTGTACGAAAGCGGGCCATCTGCTGAGCAGTTGGCCGTCCTCGGGCTGACGGCTGCCGATATGGAGGGTGACGATGTAGAGGTTTGGCCATGCAACTGGCCGGCCTTCCTCCTGTTCAACAGAATGTCCACGCAGTGGCGCGTAGGCGCCGGTGGCGCCATCGGCCTCGATTACAACTGCATCCGCGATGTTGCCGGCTTCCTCGGCATCAAGAAAAAGAAACTCGCTGAAATCTTTCCTGACCTGCAGGTGCTGGAAGGCGAAGCCCTGCGCGTCATGGCGGAGGAAAGGGAAAACAGCCCGTAAGCACGGGCACTTATTCAAGGTGAGTCGATGAACATTTCCGAACTCGGCATCAAGATCGACTCGGCCGATGCAATCGAGGCAAAAACCAGCCTGGACAATATGGCGAAGGCTGGCGGCCGGGCCGAGCAGTCCGCCGTTTCGCTGATGAACGAAATGCAGGCGCTGGAAAAGTCGCTTTCGACCAGTGCCAAAACCACGCAGGATCTCGCGAAACAGCGTGATGCGCTCGCGAAACTGACCAAAACCGGCGCATATGGCGAGGCTGAGGCCGCGAAGATCTCGGCACAGCTCGATAAGCAGCAGATGGCCCTGGCCAAGTCGGCCATGGACGAGCAGAAGGCGTTGAACAGCCTGCTGGGTGCCATTGACCCGGCCCGCGCCGCGCTGGCGAAACTGGATACTCAGGTCGAGCAACTGGGCAAACACCTGGATGCCGGCCGGATCAGCCAGGACGAGTACAACTCCGCCCTGAGCAAGATCGACAAGGACTACGACAAGCTCAACAAAACAACCACCGGCTTCGACAAGCTGCGTCTCGGCACCCGCCAGGCTCAGGAAAACGTCGTTCAGCTTGGCAATGCGCTGTCGTCAGGTGACTGGGGCAGTGGCGTTCGTGCGGTGGCTCAGCTGGGCGCCGGCGCCGGCGAAGGTGCCGCCGGCTTATTTGCGATGCTGGCGCCGCTTGCGCTAGCCACTGCGGCGGTTGGCGTTTTGGCCTACGCCTTCTACAAGGGCAGCGAAGAGCAGGATAACTACAACAAATCGCTCATCCTGACCGGTAACTTTGCCGGTGTGAGCGCAGGGCAACTGGGCGACATGGCCCGCCAGGTTAGCGCTACGATCGGCACTACCGGGCAAGCGGCCGAGGTTTTGGCGCTGCTGGCGGGTAACGGGAAAATTGCCGGCGAGAGCTTCACCGGCATCACCCAAGCTGCCGTGTCGATGCAGGAGGCAACTGGCAAGGCAGTCAGTGAGACCGTGGCTGAGTTCGCCAAGCTCGCCGACGATCCAGTCAAGGCGTCCGCTGCGCTGAACGAGCAGTACCACTACCTGACCGCGTCGGTTTACTCGCAGATTGCAGCACTTGAGAAGCAGGGTGACCACGCCGGCGCCGTGAAGCTTGCGACCGAGCAGTACGCCGATGCAATCAATCAACGCACGCCGAAGATCTTGGAGAACCTGAGTTTCTGGGAAAAGGGTTACAACGCCGTAGCCCGCGCCGCTGATGGACTGAAGAACATCGGTCGTCGCGACATCAATGCAGAGATCGAGACCGCACAGAACGACCTCCGTGACGCTGAATCCATGGACGGCTTGTTTCAAAGCCAAAAGTCGAAGGATGCTCTCATCGAGTTCCGGCGCAACCGCCTGAACATGCTTGAGGATCAAAAGGCTGCGGAAGCCGATATTGCCAAATGGGAAGGCGAGCAAGCGAAGGCTCAGCAGGATGCCGTTACCGCAATGGGAAAGGTCGACTCCCTGACCAAATCTGCGTGGACGAATGAGCAAAAGCGCACCGAAGCGATCAAGGAGTACAAGCGACAGCTCGAAGACATCCGCAAGGTCGCACCCAACGATCCGCGGTTGAATCAGACGGCGATCGACAAGAACCTGGCGAACATCAACGACCAATTCAAGGATCCGAAAGCCGCTGGCACCCAGGTCGATCTGACCGGTTTCAACAACGCCAAAAACAATCTGGCGGCCATCAGCGAGGAGTACAAAAACGCCCAGAAGGAACTGGACGCGGCGCAGAAGGCCGGGCTTGTTTCCCAGGCCGACTATGCCCTGAAGCGTGAAGCGCTGATCGGCAATGAGCGCGATGAGGTGACCGCAGCCTACGAGGCTGAGATCGCCGCACTGGAAGCCGCGAAGGCGAAGAAAACCACGTCTGCTGCGCAAAGCATTCAGCTCGACCAGAAGATCGCCGATGCGCGAGCCGGGATGGTCAAGGCGCAGAAGGAGGCTGACAGCCAGCTCGAGGTTCTGGCCACGAACGAGACCGGACGCCTTGCTCGACAAGAGCGGTCGATCACGACGTACGTGCAGGCCTTGGCCCAACAGCAGCGGGCTTTGGAACTGGCGGGACAGCGCGCCGTTCTCGGCGTCAGCCAGGGCGATCGTCAGAACGCGCTCAACAACGAGCTGAACAGCCAGCAAGACCGGTTCGCTCAGCAGTCGCTGGAGCTTGCAAACCAGAAGTCCGATCCATCGCGGAATATGTCGGAAGAGGAGTTCGCCCGTAAGTCGCAGGCGCTCGCCGACGCGAACAAGGCCGCTACTGACCAGATCCGGCAGAACTATGCGGATGTGGAAAAAGCGCAAGGTGACTGGACCAAGGGCGCGACGTCGGCCTGGGCCAATTATCTGGATTCGGCCAGCAACATTGCCGGCCAAACGAAAACCTTGTTCGGCAACGCCTTCAGCTCGATGGAAGACGCGATCGTCAACTTCGCCATGACCGGGAAGCTATCGTTTGCTGACTTCACCAAATCGATTCTGGCCGACATGGCACGGATCGCGACTCGACAAGCCAGCTCGGCGTTGTTGAGCAGCTTGGTCGGTGCCGCAACAAGCTACTTCACTGGCGGTGGCGGCGGTAATGGGCTGGCGGTAGGGTCCGCTGGTGCAGCGTCGTCGAATCTCGGCGCGTCCTCGGCTGGCTACTCCGGTAGCTACTTTCCTCAGGCCCTGGGTGGTGCATGGTCATCCGGCGTGCAGATGTTCGCCAACGGGGGCGCCTTCACCAACAGCATCGTCAGCACGCCGACCGCCTTCGGGATGGCCGGCGGCCAGTCTGGCGTTATGGGTGAGGCCGGGCCGGAGGCAATCATGCCGCTGACCAGGACCTCCAGCGGCAAGTTGGGTGTCATCGCGGCCGGTGGCGGATCCGGTACTGCAATCAGCATCAACGCACCGGTGACGGTGGTAACCGAGGATCGCAGCTCCGAAGGCATGCAAATTGACCAGCAGGCGCTGTCGAGAAACCTGCAATCGCAGATGCAGGCTGTGGCCGAGAAGGCCGTAGCCGACTCTTGGCGCGCAGGCGGTACCAGCTTCCGAAATGCAAATGGGAGGGCCTGATGGCCATCGAGAAATTCACCTGGCCAACCGAGCGCGGGGAAACACCCGATATCAAATACCGGGTGCGCACCTCGAAGTTTGGCAACGGCTACGCGCAGAATGTCGGCGACGGCCCGAACAACAAACAGGACTCCTATCCGATTACCTGCATCGGCCAGAAGGACAAGGTGTTGGAGATCGTGGCGTTCCTCGACCGGCACGCCGGTGCGAAAGCGTTTCTCTGGACAACACCGCTCGGGGAGCTCGGCCTGTTCATCTGCAAAAATCCCGCTCCCACACCAATGGGCGGCGGCGTCTTCAAACTCACCGCCACGCTTGAGCGGGCATTCCAACCATAAGGGGCAATCATGCCGCTGATCAGTGACATCCAGGTGCTTGAGCCTGGCAGCGAAGTGCTGCTCTTTGAACTGGACGGCACGGACTACGGTGCGGATGTTTTGCGCTTCCACGGGCACGCGATCCCGCACACGGCGGCCGAGTTGATCGCCGCCGGCGACGATGCGGACCAGTTGCCGGCGAAGGCGATCTACTGGCAGGGCAACGAGTACAGCGCCTGGCCGATGCAGATCGACGGCATTGAAGCAAACGGCGACGGCACTGCCGTTCGGCCCACGCTGGCGGTCGGCAACGTCAATGGGCGCATCACCGCGCTCTGTCTGGCGTTCGAGGATCTGCTCGAGTTCAAGCTGACCATGCGCCATACGCTGGGCACGTACCTGGACGCGGCGAACTTCCCGGCCGGCAACCCAACGGCAGATCCAACCCAGGAGACGATCGAGGTCTGGTACATCGACCAGAAGACGAACGAGGATGGGGAAACGGTCAGTTGGGAGTTGGCCAGCCCGGGCGACGTCGGTAACGAGTCCATCGGCCGGCAGGCGACGACGCTGTGCCACTGGTGCCTCACCGGTGGATACCGAGGGCCGAACTGTGGCTACACAGGCCCGTACGTGACCAAGGACGGCGTCGTCACGGACAACCCTGAACTGGACGAGTGCGATGCCACGCTGGGCAAGGGATGCATCCCACGCTTCGGCGAGGGAAACCCGCTGTCATTCGGTGGGATGCCCGCTGTTTCACTGATCGCACGGAGCTGACATGCGCAAACACATTCTCAACGCGATCCAGGTGCACGCGGCGGCGGAGTACCCGAAAGAGTGCTGCGGGCTGTTGATCGCCGTGGGCCGCAAACAGCAGTACTACCCGTGCCGCAACGTCTCGACCGAGCCGAACGAAGAGTTCCGGATCGATCCCGAGGAGTACGCGGCGGCTGAAGACATCGGCGAGGTGATCGGTGTGGCGCATTCGCATCCAGACGCCACCAGCAGGCCGTCACCGCGCGACTTGGCCATGTGCGAAGCGACCGCGTTGCCCTGGCACATACTGAGCTGGCCCGAGGGCGACCTGCGCACCGTGATGCCTTCCGGTGAAGTGCCGCTGTTGAAACGTCCGTTCGTGCACGGCGCTTGGGACTGCTGGCAGGTCTGCGCCGATTGGTACAAGCGCGAGTGGGGGTTGGAGTTCGAAGCCTTTAAGCGCGCCGACGGCTGGTGGGAGAGCAAGGGCAACGCCAGCCTGTACGAGGCGAACTACGAGGCCGCCGGCTTCTACCGAGTCGACCAGCCGCAGCGCGGCGACATGATCGTGATGGAAGTGGGGCGGACGGTTTATCCGAACCACGCGGGAATCTTCCTCGGCGCCGATCCGGTACTGCCTGGGGAGGATGCCGCGACGTTCGGCCCCGGCCCGTTTCTGCTGCACCACCTGTACGGCAGGCCGTCTGAGGTCATCGTTTTCGGCGGGCCGTGGCTCGACCGCACACGCCTGATTCTCAGGCACAAAGGTGCACAACCAACCACATGATGCGGCTGAGCCGTAGGAGGGAGTCATGAAGCGATCGGCTGAAGCAGCGAATGATGAAAAGCGTGACAGCAACGAACCTGCCATGGACCACTGGCGCGTGCGCATGAAGCGCAGCGCGCGCAGCGGCGTTTATTACGCGGCGGGATTCAAGCGCCCTTTGTCACAGCCAGAATAAGGTTGTCGATGTAGCTCTTGTGCAGGTCGTTGTCGATGCCGTCGCACTTCTCGGCTTTCAGCCTGCGCAGGTCGTCTGCAATGGCCTCTGCGATCGCAGGATTGCCAGCAGAAATGCGCCGGCCCAGAACTGAAGCGGCATTCAGGTTGAAAACGATGGCCGTTTTGAGTGCCAGCTCAAGATCACTGACGCGCTGATCGATTGTTTGCATGTAGGAATTTCCGTCCTTGCGTTATCCGCGCCGAAATTGGCGCAGTACCAGTCCTTGGGCTTGCAGGCAAAGGACTGGGGAATCCGTTGCTCAGGTTGCTTTCAGGCCGTCGTACGGCATAAGGGTGATGTCAACCTGTAAAAGGTGGCCGTCTTCGCCCTTCACTATTTCGAGTGGAACGCCCGGATGAAGTACCTGAGTTACGACCCATCCCCCCGTGAAGATAAATTTCACCTCAACAGGAGTAGGCGCACCTCGGAAGTTGAAAACGAGCTTTCCGCCTGTCGGAGTGTTTCGAAGAGATTCCGTGAACTGCTCAGATAAGTCAGCGTTCCGCTTCATGTTCGCCTCCTTGAATGTGGGCATTACGCTACTACACGGTTACGACTGACGTTACTGGTGATTCGTACAGCGGCGTTCCGGTGTAATCTTTCACCTTTCCCACAGGAGTGACCTGCATGAAATTGATCGTAGGAGCGCTGGCGGTAGCGCTGTTGGCGGGGTGTGCATCGTCAGCTATTCCGGTTAGTCAGGCTGATCCGGTACCGCGTGATGAGCTGTACGCGTTTCAGACCAAGCCAGCCGGCGAAAGCGGCAAGGTAACGGTTGTCCGTGATTCGGGAATGGTTGGATCAGGTTGTGACATCGTCGTGTATGTCGATGGCCGGAAGGCTGCGAAAATCGGCACCGGTCAGCGTGCCTCCTTTTACCTGCCACCGGGCAATCCAAGTATCGGAGCGGGCCTTGCGGGCTCTGGGCTGTGTGGCGGGGCAGCCATTCGTACGATTTCTGCCAATGTGCAAAGCGGCAAAGAAAGCCTCTACCGAATCAGTGGAGATATGAGCGGCTTCTTTCTCGGACCGTACGTCGATTATCAGTAAATGAATTCGCAATCAGCCGCCTTCGGGCGGTTTTTTTATGTCTGGAGAAAGTCATGCAATCGAGCGTTGCTCACTATCAGCCGATGACTACGATCAGGCTGTCCGGGTCTCTTGCGGCCAAGTTTGGCAGGGTTCATCGTCGAGTGCTGGATTCTGGCCAGGCTTGGGAGGCGTTCCGAGCATTGAAGGCGACACTTGAGGGATTCAAAGAGGAGATTCAACGCCTCGATCGACTTGGCATGCGCTTCGCCGTGTTCCGCAATCGAAAGAACGTTGGCGAAGCGGAGTTTGGCTTGGGTGGCGCAACCGATATCCGTATTGTGCCGGTCATCCATGGAAGCAAGAAGGCTGGGTTGATTCAAACCATTGTCGGTGCTGTTCTGATCGTTGCCGGTACGTTTCTTTCGACCACGCCCTTTGGTGCGCCACTGATTGGCGCCGGTATCGGCCTTGTCGCCGGCGGTGTCATCCAGATGCTCAGCCCTCAAGCCTCAGGCCTAAAGCAAAGCGCTTCCCCGGAAAACGCACCGTCCTACGCCTTCGGCAGCGCCAAGAACACCACGGCCAGCGGCAATCCGGTACCGATCTGCATCGGCGAGCGCCGGTGGGGCGGGATGATCATCTCCGCATCGATTTACGCTGAAGATAAGACATGACATCCTCAAGTATCAGCGTACAGGTGGTGAAGGATTCTATGGAAAGCATTTCGTTTGAGATGGTTCGACAGTGGGGAACAACCGGGGGCAGCAGGTATCCGAAGTCCATTAGTCAAATGTGCCCATGCTGTGGAGACTTGGTAGTTTATACAACTGCCATTGCTTATCATGACTCTGCAACTTGCAGCATCGGATTACGTTCTTCGTGCCCATCTTGCAGCGAGTTTGTCTCCTTCTGGGCCATCAGGTCTTCCGCATCGGAAGTTAGCGATGGCAACCCTGCCGAAGTGTTCATGTATCCAAGATCGCGCCCTTCATCGCTTGTTACCGATTTCCCTGAGTCCGTACCTGTTGCGATAAGGAAATCTTTTGAGTCCACATCCACTTCATTTATGACCAAGAATTATCCAGCTACAGCTGTTATGGCTCGTAGGACATTGGAGGGTATTTTTAAATACCTACTCCCGGAAGGGAGCAGAAAGGGAAGCTTGGCGGCGCTGATAAAACAAGCGATGGAGCAACATAATTTGGCAGCTCCCCTGTCCACCTTGGCTCATGCAATCCGTGACGGTGGCAATCTTGGTGCTCACTTTGACGAAGAAAACGAACCAACGGAATTAATGGCGCAGCAGATGGTTGAGCTGCTGAAATATTTGATTTCTTATCTGTATGTGCTTCCAAGCCAGATCAAGGATCTAGAAGATTCGCTCGCCAAGGAAGCACCGCATTAGACGTATTTTTTAATGAAACCGCCCGTGAGGCGGTTTTTTTATGCCTGGAGGAAAGCATGGGTGCAGCAGCACAAAAGGAAATCTTCGGCGAGAAGGGCGGCAGCAGCAAACCGAAATCACCGATCGAAGCCAGCGACAGCCTGCGCTCGACCAACCTTGCAAAGCTGCTGATCGCCGTGGGCGAGGGCGAGTTCGACGCTGTACCGACTGAATACGACATCTACCTGGACAACACGCCGATCCGCGATGCCAGCGGCAACTACAACTTTCAGGGCGTGAAGTGGGACTGGCGCCCGGGCTCCGTGGATCAGACCTACATCCCGGGCATCCCGTCCGTTGAGAACGAGACGTCGCTGAACATCGAGTTACGCAGCGACTCGCCGTGGGTGCGCTCGATCACCAACACCCAGTTGTCGGCCGTGCGCATGCGTCTGGCCTGGCCAGCGCTTCAGCGTTCGGATGACCAAGGCAATATCGGCGGGTACCGGATCGAATACGCCATCGACGTGGCCACTGATGGCGGCGCCTATCAGCAGGTGCTGGTGGACGCTGTCGACGGCAAGACCACCACGCGCTACGAGCGCTCGCGCCGCATCGATCTGCCGGACGCCACCACGGGCTGGCAGATCCGCGTGCGCCGCCTGACGCCGAACCAGAACAGCAACAAGATCGCCGACACCATGCTGGTGGCCGGTTACACCGAGGTGATCGACGCCAAGCTGCGTTACCCGAACACCGCGCTGCTCTACATCGAGTTCGACGCTGAGCAGTTCACCAACATCCCGGCCGTGACTGTGAAGTGCAAGGCCCGACGCTGGATGGTGCCGAGCAACTACGACCCGATCCTGCGCACGTATACCGGGACGTGGGATGGCTCGATGAAGTCGGCCTGGACCAACAACCCAGCGTGGATCACTTACGGGATCTGCACCGAGGAGCGTTTCGGCCTGGGCAAGCGCATCAAGCCGTTCATGGTCGACAAGTGGGAGCTGTACCGGATCGCGCAGTATTGCGACCAGTTGGTGCCGAACGGGCTCGGCGGTCAGGAGCCACGCTTTCTCTGTGACATGAACCTGCAGGGCAAGGCTGATGCCTGGTCGTTACTGCGCGACATCTCGGCGATTTACCGGGGCATGACCTACTGGGCTCAGGGGCAGCTGGTGATGCAGGCGGACATGCCGCGCGCGCAGGACTTCGACTATGTCTTCACCCGGGCAAACGTCATCGACGGGAAGTTCTCGTATGGCAGCGCATCGGCGAAGACCCGGTACACCCGGGCGTTGGTCAGCTACGACAACCCTGCGAACAACTACGACACCGACGTCATTCCGTTCGCCGACCTGGATCTGCAACGCCGCTACGGCGACCGCCCTACAGAGCTGAGCGCCATTGGCTGCACCCGTGCCTCCGAGGCTCAGCGCCGTGGCAAGTGGGCGATCCTCAGCAACAATCAGGATCGCACCGTGTCGTTCAAGACCGGTATGGAAGGCGTTATCCCACTGCCGGGCCACATCATCCCAGTGGCGGACTCGTTGCTAGCCGGCCGGGAAGTCGGCGGCCGCATCTCCACGGCCTCCGGCCGCGTGGTGACGCTCGACCGAGACACCCAGGCCAAGGCCGGTGATCGGTTGATAATCAACCTGCCCGGCGGTCGCGCTGAAGGGCGCACTGTGCAGAGCGTCAACGGCCGCGCTGTGACCGTCACGACCAACTACAGCCAGCCGCCGATCGCGCAACTGCAATGGGCGCTCGATGCGGATGACCTGGCGATCCCGCTTTATCGGGTGCTTCGCACCAAGCGCACCACTGAGGGCGACTTCGAAATCAGCGCTTTGCAGTTCGAGCCGAGCAAGTTCGCGCACATCGACACCGGCGCACGCCTGGAAGAGCGGCCGATCAGCGTGATTCCGATCACCGTGGTGCCGCCGCCGGCCAGCGTCACTGTGGCGTCGACGTCGTCGGTGGTGCAGGGGCTGGCCGTGGCCACCATGACCATCAGTTGGCCAGCCGTGGATGGCGCGGTCGGCTATGACGTGGAGTGGCGCAAGGACAGCGGTAACTGGATCAAGCTGCAGCGTACCGGCATGACCAACGTGGACGTGGTCGGGATCTACGCCGGTGCCTACGTGGCCCGCGTTCGCGCGGTGAGTGCGTACGACATCACTTCGATCTGGCGCAACTCGATCCTGACCAACCTCAGCGGTAAGCAGGGTCTGCCGCCGGCGCTGAGTTATCTGACGGCCACGCCGCTGCTGTTCGGTATCTACCTCAAGTGGGGATTCCCGGCCGGCGCCGAGGACAGCCAGCGGACGGAGATCTGGTACGGCCCGACCACGGAACTGGACGCCGCTACCAAACTGACTGACCTCGCGTACCCGCAGAGTGATTTCTCGATGCTCGGTCTGCGCGCCGGCGTGACGTTCTATTTCTGGGGGCGGATCGTCGACAAAATCGGCAACATCGGGCCCTGGCTCCCGATTGGCACGGGTGTTCAGGGTCAGTCGAGTGCAGACGCCGCTGCCATTCTGGAAATGATCGCCGGCGAGATCGGCCGCACGGAGCTGGGGCAGGACATCCTCGACGAAATCGACAAGATCCCGGGGTTGCAGGCACAGATCGATGCGCTGGATGGGCTGAAGACTTATAACCCGGACGACACCTACGATGAATACGACCTTGTAGTCGTCGGCAAGCGCATCTATCAAGCTACCGGGCCCGTACCTGTCGACACTCCACCGCCGAATCCTGCGTATTGGCTCGATGTGGGTCAAACCGTGGAAACGGCAAATGGCTTGGCTCAACAGGTAGCGACCAACACCGCCGATATCGTTGAGCTCGACGGGGCGGTCACCGCCCAGGCTACGGCATTCGAAGCGTTGCGGGCGGCCTATCGAGATGACGACGGAGAGGGCGAACTGGCGGACGCTTTGAAAGGGTGGACCAGCACCGCCAGTATTGCCGAAGAGAGTCGGGTCAGAGCTTCGGAAAACAAAGCTTCTGCCCGGAGAATCACTACCTTCGACGCCAAGATTGCTGAGAACTCGGCAAATATCACGCTGCTCGAAGAAGTGGTGGTCACCAACGAGCAGGCTACCGCCCAGCAGCTCACACAACTGAGCACGAAGGTCGGGCAGCAGCAGACCGCGATCGAGCAGAACAGCTCTATCATCAACGACGTGAACGGGAAGGTCACGGCGAGCTGGTCGGTGAAGATGCAGTACAACTCCGGGACGGGGCAGTACATCGCTGCAGGCATTGGGCTGGGAATTGAAAACAGCAGCGGCGTTCTTCAAAGCCAGTTTCTGGTCAGCGCCGATCGGTTCGCCATCGTCAACACAATCGCGGGCGGGGCCATTGCGGTTCCGTTCGCGGTTCAGGGTGGGCAGACGTTCCTGAACTCGGCGTTCATCGCCGACGGCACCATCACCAACGCCAAGATCGGCAACTACATCAGTTCCACTAACTACATCGCCGGCCTGCAGGGCTGGATTCTGAACAAGGACGGCACGTTGGAAATCAACGGCATCGTCCCAGGGCAGGGCCGGCTGGTGATCAACTCACTGAACGTTTCGGTCTACGACGCCAACAACGTGTTGCGCGTCCGTCTTGGTTATCTGGGGTAATAAATGGCTCTATTTGGCTTGCGTGTATTTGACGAGAGCGGCCGGCTCGCCATGGACACGAACAGCTTCACTTACCAGGTGCTGTGGCAGGGTGTGATCGACTTCAGTGGCGCCGCCACCATTTACACCTTCAACATTCCTGGCTTCAACCCGGCGAACTGCGTGTTCATGATCATCCCGACCCGGATTCAGGATGTGCAGTCATCGGAAACGGATGGTTTAGGGAATAGCAAGTCATACCCCTATGTCACGCCATCGGCCGGTCAGGTTGTCGTCAGGAACAAGAATCCGTCCGCAAGTGCAATCACCGTTGCCAGTCGGATTGTCGCCAAGGCTTACGCCATCAGGTACGCCACATGAGCTATGGCTTTCAAAGCATCAATGACAATTCATTTGTGCAAATCGATTCCGATGCGCCCAGGCTTTGCATGCTGACGAAGGGAGCTTACTCGGGGGTGGATACCGCGACGGCGGCCTTTGCCAGAGCAATTACGAGTCAGGACCCGCCGCTGGTCTTCATAAGGCCGGATCAATCTGGCGGCATTCAGGTACCGATATCAGTCTGGTTCGCAGGTGGCCCGGGAAACTGGACCGGATTCGCGATGAAGGCATCGAACGTAAACTCCACCTTAAGCGGGCAGTATTTTGTTGCTGCCTGGGCCTCGATGGGAACGGCATCTTACGGGTTGCGCCTGTGGGACCAGAACGCAGCGCTTGTCTATGACAGCGGAGCGCCGGCAGTGGTGGTGACGTTCGCTGCTGGTAACTGGACTTATCTCGGTATGGAGCAGCTATCGGTAGGACGGAGGTATTTTTGGGGCATCAACAAAAGTCTGGGGGCGGGTGAGTATGTGTCGTTGAACCCTTTCACGATGAACTGCCACAACGAAGGATCCGGTGGCGGTTGTGCTCTTGGGGTGGATTACGCAAACGGTCGGATCATGATGTACAGCCTCGCCTTCAATGCCTGGATTGACCAAGGTCACCGGCCGTTCCTCTGCGCCAAATTGCTGGCCTGACTCAAACACTTTCTGGAGAAAAATCGATGCCCTGGTACAAAACCGGGACGGTTTCTGTCGTCCAAAATTCCAATGTGGTAGCCGGGAACAACACTGCATTCATTTCCAACAGCAGGACGGGCGATGCCTTTCGAGGGCCGGACGGGCGCTGGTACGAAGTCATCAACCTGGCCAGCGATACATCGATGTCGATTTATCCGAGCTACCAGGGAGTGACCGATCCCGCAGGCACCTATGCGTTGGCCCCCATGCAGGGCTACGTCAAAGCCTCAGCAGACGCGTTAAGGTCGCTCGTCAACCAGTATGGCGGGGTGATGGCCGTGCTCGGCACGGTCGCCACGCTGGCCGGTGTTCGGGACTCTCTCGATCTGACCGACACTGATGGCCTTCCGGAGGGCGCGACCAACAAATATCTCTCCAATGCCGGCGTACTGGCTGTGGTGCTCGATGGTTTCTCGATGCCCTCCGCCACAGCGGTTGTAGCCACGGACTCGATCCTAGCTGCCTTTGGCAAGCTGCAGGCGAGCATGAATGCCCGGGCCAAAAAAGGCGCAAACGAAGACATTACGTCGTTGCTCGGCCTCACCACCGCATTATCTATCGCTCAGGGTGGTACAGGAGCTACTTCCGCCGGTGATGCGCGTACAGCGCTGGGGTTGAAGTACACCGCCACCGCAGACCTGGTGGGCACCGTCTCTCAGTCCGGTGGTCTTCCTACGGGATCGATCATTGAGCGCAAATCGAATGCTGGTGGCGAATGGGTGAAGTTTGCCGATGGCACGCTCATCTGTTGGAGCGGGGCGGCGTCCATCCCAACTGGCGTTATCGGTGCGAACAACGTGGGTACGGTGGTCACGCTCACGCTTCCAATCGCTTTTGCCAATGCTCAGTTCAACATCTCGGCAACCGCCGGCCCGAACAGTTCGAACGACCATTACGGCGTGACGAACGCGATTCCGAACGGCACCAATTCAATCAATGTCGTCATCCGTAACGGCGCGATGGCTCAGACGTTCAACATGCGATTTCTTGTTGTTGGGAGGTGGTTCTGATGGATATTTTGCTGATCCCGCAGCGGCGTGACGACTCGCTGCATGCGAAGTGTCGCGGCGACACCATGGTGCTGAACGGACAGTCGTTCGACTTTTCAGGCGTGGGCGAAGGCGACACGCTGCCGCGTGGGGCGATTGATTCCGAATGGATCGTCGGCGATGTCGAAAGGAAGAGCGGTCAACTCAGACTGACCTTGTTGCTGCCGAACCCAAGCAATTACAGCCCGGAGCAGGCTTTCCCGGCGCCGCTGCTGAGTGTGCCGGACGGTGATGTCGTCTTTCCCCGACCCTTGCCGCTCGAGCCCGATGAAACGGGGCCAGCGCCGGCTCCCCTCGAATGGCCCCAGCAGCAGGGAAGCGTCGATTGGTCGCAACTGGTGACGGCACAAATGAAGGCGGCAGCGCAGTCGGCTGCACATCTGGCAGAGATGAAATCTGAGCTTGCCGCACGCAACACACGAGCCGCTACGCAAATCGCAAGAATTCAGGATCGTGTCGACACTCTGGGGTATGGCATCGATGCAGGCGAGGCAACGGCGGCCGACGAGGTTGAGCAGGCTGCGCTGATCACTAGCCTCAAGGCGTGGAAGGGCTACAAGTTTTCCCTGGGCAAGGTTCCGGGACTGCCAACCTGGCCGACTTCACCAGCATGGCCGGCGGAACCGCCCATCCCGGTTATCGAGGCCGCGCCAATGTCGCGAGCCCCCGACGAGTTCTGAAAAAAGCATCAATCGAACACCCGCCATCGAGCGGGTATTTTTTTGTCTGGAGAAAACTGATGACTGTTACCGAACGAGATCGGGAAATTCTTGCGCGTACGCTATGGGGCGAGGCGCGCGGCGAATCGCCGGCCGGCAAGATTGCCGTAGCCTGGACGATTCGCAACCGGGTGTTCGACGGCAAGACCAATTCGTGGTGGGGTGAGGGGTACGCAGGCGTGTGCCAGAAGCCGTACCAGTTCAGCTGCTGGAACAAGGGTGACCCGAACTATCCATTTCTGAGTGGCGCGCGGGAGATCCCGTTCCGCGAACTGGCGCAGTGTCGGATCGCTGCCGACCAGGTGATCGACGGCAAGGTGCCGGATCCTACCGGCGGCGCCACGCACTATTACGCGCTCAGCATGAAGGTCGCGCCCGGTTGGGCGGTGAAGGCAAAGCGGACGCTGTTGCTCGGCGGCCACCTCTTCTTCAAGGATGTCCCGTGATGGTTGTGCCGTGGCGTGCGATCGGTGCGGCCGCGCTGGTGCTGCTCGGCGCCGGCAGTGCCTGGCAGTTCCAGAACTGGCGCTACGGTGGGCAGTTGGCGGAGCAGGCGCGGCTGCACACTGAAACCCTCAACCAACTGGCTGTGGCGTCCGCCACCGCGCAGCAGGCCGAGCAGGACAAGCGGCTGGCGCTCGAGCAGCGGCTGGCGGCCAGTGACAAAACCCACACCGAGAAAATGACCAATGCTCAAAAAGACCAGGCTCTTCTGCGCGATCGCCTTGCCACTTCTGATCTGCGGCTGTCAGTCCTCCTCGACGCGGGTTCAACCGGTGGCTGCCCAGTGCCTGCCTCCGCCGGCGCCGGCGGCGTGGATCATGCAGCCGTACGAGCCGAACTTGACCCTGCGCATGCTCAACGAATTGTCGCCATCACCGACGAAGGCGACCGTGGACTGATTGCGCTGCAGGCGTGTCAGGCCTATATCAGCGCGCTGACCGGTGGCTCGGAGCCACAGTTGCGACCTGATCGACCTTGACCCATGATTTAGATTCCTTTTGATGAATCGGTGCCATGGACAAGCGGCTGGCTGGATACTCAATAGTACTGACGATCATCTGGGTATCAGCGATAATCGCTGTGATGTATTGGATGTCGAGATGAATGTAATGGTGAGCGATATGGAAGGCGTGGTGCTGGGCGAGAAGATGCAGCGAGAGGCGGACCGGCTGCTGGCGGAAATTGTCCGGGCCGATTCGATGATTATCGCGGTGAAGGCTGGGGCACGTGCGGATGGCTTCGTGCTGGGATTGGAAACCGGCGGCGCTCTGCGCGCCGGCGACGCTGAAAGGCTGTACATCATTTTTGAAGCGGCTCTGGTGGAGCGCTTGAAAATATTGTCGCGCGGCTGAATCATTCGACCGGTTCGATCAGGTCCGGGCCTTGGTTTCGGACATTTCCCACGGCCCGGTCAACTTTAAACCACTCAAACACCTCAGTCGGCTCGCCCTGGTGCAGCACCATTTGCTCAGCGCGCTCTTTCGGTGTGGCCGGGTCCAGCCATTCTCTGGCCAGATCTGGCGATAGGGCGACCGGCCTCCGGTCATGAATGTCGACCATGCCGCCGGCACTGTCGGCTGTGATGATGACAAAGCCGTCATGCTCGCCTGGATCATGCTCATCGTTCGGATATTGGCCGATGGCGGCGCAGAGAATTGGCGACTGATCCCGATGCCTGATCAGGTACGGCTGTTTCTTCGGCCCGCCCTCGTCGACCCACTCAAACCAGTTGTTGATGGCGATGATCGCCCGATGCGGCCAGATTGCGCGGAAAAACGGGCCGTGGGCGACTTTCTCTACCCTGGCGTTGATCGGCGCGGCGCGATCCTTGGCCCAGTGCGGGCGCCATCCCCAGCGAACCATATCGGCGTGCAGGAACTGGCCCTCCTGATGGAAGAGTGCAAGCTGAGCGGTCGGTGCGGCGTTGTATCGCTCGAAGGGTTGTTCGCCGGTTGAGTTGATCAAGGCGTTCGGCATGCTGAGCGCTGCTACGAAGTCGTGAATGCCGCTGTACTGGGAGAGTCGTCCGCACATTGTCAGATCCTCGCATGAGCTTTCAGCGTAGACCCGCTGGTGCTGGCTTTGTCACAAAACCTTTTCCGGTACAGGTCTGGCAGTCATCGCGCGCGCCAAATCGATCGAGGCATGCCGGACATGTGCAGAACACTGCCGATTCGATGTGAGGGCGCACCTTTTCAAATGCACGCAGATCGCGCTCTTCCTGAGCGACCTGTCCAGCATCAACGAGCGCGCGGTAGGCATCTGGATCATCAATGGGCTGGTAGTCGACGCCTCGAATGACTCGTTCGGTTTCGATCAAATGGTAGCGCTGCCCATGCATTTCCAGTGTCAGCCCTGAGATCGTGCCGACATTCCGAGAAATTCCTAGGCTGAGGTGGATTCCTTCCGGGCTTGAATACACCTTCCCGTCATAGGTTCGGGATGCACCGCGCGGCTTTTCGGTAGCAAAGTTGAAGATCGAGCGGCTGATCGTTGCCAGCAGCTTCCCGTCGTCGACGTGTACAACGTCGTAGGTCGATGCTCCTCGGTATTGGCCTGGCGAGTTCTGCAGCTCTTCTACGGCGTGCCAGTAGGCAGCGTCAGCCATCTCGTTCATGTCGAACTGTTCAAGCTGGTCGATCAGGCCCTCTGCGTGCAGCGCCTCGGCCATTTCATGGAGGCTTTCCCGGTGTCCTTCTGGGTTTTGCAGGCGAAATTCGTGATCGTCTAGAGTGGCGCGCCATCGCTGGAGCCGTATGGATTTGGCTTGGTCGAAATTCATAGAGCCGGATTCACTGCACAAAAACTGTATGTATGTACAGTAATCGAGTCGCGCAAGGTGGGCGAGGGTGAAGCGACGAGCTGTAACCGCTGATCGTCGAAATGACGTCACTGGCTTGATGACAAAAAGCTGTACGGCTAAATTTAATTTGTACAGTTTTCTGAGAGTTAAACGGAATGACCCCTCTGGATAAACTTCTGAACTGGCATTCGGACTGGCGGGTTTCGAATTCCACAGTCGAGTGCAGACACTGCGGCGCCTTGCAACCTGAAGCCGCGAAATCAGAACTGTTTGAGCACCACCCGACCTGTAAGCTCTACCAGGCGAGAATTTATCCTTGGCAAGCTTTGCATGAAATCAAGACAGCTTTTGATCGGAGCGGTCCGGTCATTCGGGAGTCATCAGCACTGCCAGCGTCATCTTGATGAATTCTTCATTCCGGTCAAGCGCGGCTAGCGAGCTGCGAACGTTGTCGGCTACCTCGGCGGATCCGCGCTGCTCCACCCATAGGGTGAGTTTCATAATAGCGGCCTCGAGGGCGAGCTGGTTTTCGTTGATTTTGAAGAGAAGGGAAGGGAGCAGATCTGAATTCGACATTGGGTTTCCTCCGTGAAAGAACCCAGCGTAGAACCGTGTTACATGAAGAGTGTTTTACGTTCGGCAGGACGCCGGAGAAGGGAGTGAAAACCTGATAGTTATGGAACGCGTCCAGAATAGTTATGGAACGCATCTCGATGACCGCAGATTTTTCAGAACGCCAGAACGACAAAGCCCTGAATAATCAGGGCTTTGTCGTATCAAATATGGCGGAGGCGATGGGATTCGAACTCATGGACCTGTTACAGTCGACGGTTTTCAAGACCGTTGCCTTAAACCACTCGGCCACACCTCCGTTGCGTTGCGGGCGCCATAATACCTGAATGAAACACACTGTCAAACTCTGTGCATGGCTTGTTACAGAGCGTCTGTTATGATCTTTGCGACTGAACGTTTCAAACCAACAGGAGTGTCGCCATGCGCGAACAGGATTACGCAGTTCACAACAGCGTGCAGGCTGAGCAGCTAGAGGTTAGCCGCGTCCTGCGCAACACTTACGGTCTACTGGCGCTCACCCTCGCATTCAGCGGTGTGATGGCGTTCGTGGCCCAGCAGATGCGGGTCGGCTACCCGAATATTTTCGTGGTGCTGATCGGTTTCTACGGACTGTTCTTCCTCACCAACAAGCTTCGTGATTCCGCCTGGGGCCTGGTGTCGGCGTTTGCCCTGACCGGTTTCATGGGTTTCCTGCTCGGCCCGATCCTCAACCGTTACCTGGGCATGCAGGGCGGCGCTGAAGTGGTCAGCTCCGCGTTCGCGATGACCGCACTGGTGTTCGGTGGTCTGTCGGCTTACGTGCTGATCACCCGCAAGGACATGAGCTTCCTCGGTGGCTTCATCACCGCCGGTTTCTTCGTCCTGCTGGGCGCGACGCTGGCGAGCATGTTCTTCCAGATCAGCGGCCTGCAACTGGCTATCAGCGCAGGTTTCGTGCTGTTCTCCTCGGTTTGCATCCTGTTCCAGACCAGCGCCATCATCCACGGCGGCGAGCGCAACTACATCATGGCGACCATCAGCCTGTATGTATCGATCTACAACCTGTTCGTCAGCCTGTTGCAGATCTTCGGCATCATGAGCCGCGACGACTGATCGCTGCACTGCAATAAACAGAAAACCCGCGAAAGCGGGTTTTTTGTTGCCTGCGAAAAAGAGAGCAGGCGATCAATTGATCACGATGCTGCCATCGGCCTGTTGCTTGTAGATCGTGTAGGGCAGCAGCAACGTATCGAGCACTCCCGACACGGCCGCGTCCACCAGCAGACCCGGCGTCGCGTTCTTGTAGTTGAACGCATCGACGTCATCCGGCTTTTCGGCGTGCAGCATGCAGAAGTCGTACGTCACGCCGCTGTAGATGCGCGGTACAGCGCCGCAGTAGGATTTGTTCGCTTTCAACTGCTCCGTGGAATGCTTGTCACTGAACGCTACGGTCTGCACCGTCCCGCACCCAGCCAGCATCAACGCTGCCAGCATCGTTGCCTGAATTTTCATGCCGCCAATCCTTCGCCGGAAAAAACTCAATCTACGCCGCTCACGCCATCGGCGGCAATCGACGTTTTACCGGGGTCTTCTTGACGATCGCTGTATTGGTTTCTGCCAACGTATTCAACCGGTCGAGCAAGGTGTCCAGCTGTTCCATCGAGCGCACATGCAGGCGGGCGATAAAGCAGTCCTCGCCGGTGACCTTGTCGCACTCGGTGAACTCGGGAATCGACATAATCTGCCGCTCGACTTCCTGCAATTGCCCCGGCAATGGCCGCACCCGGACAATCGCCTGCAACTGATAACCGAAGCACTTCGGGTCAATCTCCACGGTGTAGCCCTTGAGCACACCGCGTTCTTCCAGGCGGCGCAAACGCTCGGCCACGCTCGGCGAAGACAACCCGCTGATCTGCGCCAGCGCCTTGAGCGAGCGCCGTGAGTCCTCCATCAAGGCCCCGATCAGGATCTGGTCGATATCGTCGGTCATACAAAAACTCCCGCATTAGGCGAATGATGCAAACCACCCTCGATAAAAAAGGTAGAAATCGAGTTTAGCCTGCTTTTTGCGCTGGAGAAGCCCCGGTCACGCTTGGCATACTTTTGCCACACATTAAGGAGATTGATGATGGACAAAACAATCCGTCGCGGCTCATTTGAAATGACCGCCGCCATGCTGATATCCGGGACGATTGGCTGGTTCGTGCTGGTGTCCGGGCAACCGGTGCTGGACGTGGTGTTCTGGCGCTGCGTGTTCGGCGCCGGGACTTTGCTGCTGATCTGCGCCGCCTTCGGCTTTCTGCGCCCCGGCATTCTGACCCGCACCACCTTCCTGCTAGCGGTGCTCAGCGGGGTGGCAATCGTCGGCAACTGGGTGCTGCTGTTCGCCTCCTATTCACGGGCTTCGATTGCAATCGGCACGGCGGTGTACAACGTGCAGCCGTTCATGTTGGTGGGGTTGGCAGCGCTATTTCTAGGCGAGAAGATCACCCTGCATAAGCTGTTCTGGCTGGCGATTTCTTTCATGGGGATGCTGGCCATCGTCAGTGCCCACGGCGGGCAGGGCGAGGGCGGAAGTGATTACCTGATGGGGATCGCGCTGGCGCTGGGGGCGGCGTTTCTGTACGCCATAGCTGCGTTGATCATCAAGCGCCTGACCGGCACGCCGCCGCATCTGATTGCGCTGATCCAGGTCTGCACCGGCGTGCTGTTGCTCGCGCCATTCGCGCATTTTTCAGCAATGCCCGAGGCGCCAAGTGCCTGGGCCAGTCTGGTGACGCTGGGCATCGTCCACACCGGTCTGATGTACGTGCTGCTTTACGGTGCGATCCAGAAACTGCCGACTGCATTGACCGGCGCTCTGTCGTTTATCTACCCGATTGCGGCGATTTTCGTCGACTGGTTTGCCTTCGGTCATCAACTGCAAACCCTGCAATGGATCGGCGTGGCAGCGATCCTGTTGGCCGCTGCCGGCATGCAACAGGGTTGGGGCTTCAAGGCGCGGCGCCTGGCCGCGCAGTAAATCTCAGATGTTCCAGCGCGGCGCAGTCTTCGCCAGGCGCTGGCGCATTTCGCCGATGTTGGCCGCCAGTTGCCGGGTCAGCAAACGGTAGCCGTCCAGCGGGCTGTAGACCGGCGTGTCGAGGCTGGCGTCCGGCAATTCCACCGGGCGTCCCAATCGACCGGACGCACCGGTTTTCAACGCTCGGGCCATGCCGATCAATTGCACGCGAATGTGCCGGTGTTCGGCCTTGAGCGCCGCTTGCAGGTGCGTCATGGCGTCGGGGTCGTTGGCGTCCGGGCGGATGTTGCCGAGGATTTCCAGGGTGCTGATGCACATGCGCAGGTTGCGCTGGATGGCGTCCAGTTCGGTCATCGAGACTTTGACTTCCTTGGACACCGACGGCATCAGCGAGCGCAGTTGCACCATCACCGCGTTCAGCCGGTTCATCAACTTCAAGTGTTCGTCGGCGGTCACCGGTTGGCCGCCGATAATCCGTCCGTACACCGTCGCGCAATCGCGCAGCGCATCGGCCAGGTTGTAGCGCCACGAGTACACCGCGTACAGCGGCAGGGCGAACGAGAAGGCCAGGGCCAGGGCGATACCGATCAGGATATCGACCCCGCGCCACAGCCCGTCGGTGATCGGGTTGTCGCCATGCCCGGCGACGATGAACACGGTGATGGCCGAGAGCAGGGCGGTGTAGCCGCCCTTGCCGATGGCGTGATACGAGAAAAATCCGCAGACCACTGCCATCGCAAAATAGGTCAGCCACGGCATGCCCAGCCACGCCTGTTGCGCCACGATCAACAAACCGACGCCGGCGCCGATCAAGGTGCCGGTGGCGCGTTCGGCGGCTTTCTTGCCGATGTTGCCGTGATGCTGCAAACCGCCGATCACCACCAGCATGGTCACCGACGCCCATTCGCCGTGGGGCAGATTGATGCCGGTGGTCAGCAGGATTGTCGCCAGCAACCCCAACGCGACCCGCACCGCGTGAATTGTTCGAGCATGGCGATAACGTCGATACGGGTCGAGCAACGGCCGCAGGATCCGCCGCAACAGCGGCGGCCAACGGTGGGGGCTGAAAGTGCTCAGCGCTGATTCCTCCTCAGAAGATGTAGTCGGTGGCGATGAAGTTCGAATCGCGCCCGCGAATGATTTCGCTGATCAGATCCTTGTTGGGTTCCTGGAACTTGGTCGCCACCAGGGTGCGGATCGAAAACACCCGCAGCGCATCGTGTACCGACAACGTGCCCTCGGCGGAGTTCTTGCGCCCGTTGAACGGGTAAGTGTCCGGGCCGCGCTGGCACTGGGCGTTGAGGTTGATCCGCCCGACCTGGTTGGCGAAGGTATCGACCAGTCGGCCGACCGCCACCGGGTTGGTGCCGAAGATGCTCAGTTGCTGGCCGAAGTCCGATTCCAGCACGTAATCGATCACGGTATCGAGGTGACGGTACGGCACGATCGGCACCACAGGCCCGAACTGCTCTTCCTGATACACGCGCATCTGCGGCGTCACCGGGTACAGCACCGCCGGGTAGAAGAACGAGGCCCGCGCTTCGCCGCCATTCGGGTTGACCACCTGGGCGCCTTTGCTCTGCGCGTCAGCCACCAGCCCATGCAGGTAATCGACCTTGCCTGACTCTGGCAGCGGCGTCAGTGAAACCCCGCTGTCCCACGGCATGCCCGGTTTGAGGCTGGCCAGTTTGGCGTTGAATTTCTCGATGAAGATGTCCACCACATCTTCATGCACGAACAGAATCTTCAACGCGGTGCAGCGCTGGCCGTTGAACGACAGGGAGCCGGTGACCGCTTCGCTGACCGCGTTATCCAGATCGACTTCCGGCAGGACGATGCCGGGGTTCTTCGCATCCAGCCCCAGCGCGGCGCGCAAGCGGTGTGGTTTCGGGTGCAGCTTCTTCAGGTCGCTGGCGGCCTTGTTGGTGCCGATGAAAGCGAAAATGTCGATCTTGCCGCTGGCCATCAGCGCGCTGACGGTCTCGCGGCCGCTGCCGTAGATCACGTTGATCACGCCGGTGGGGAAGCTGTCGCGGAAGGCTTCAAGCAAAGGACGGATCAGCAGCACGCCGAGCTTGGCTGGCTTGAACACCACGGTGTTGCCCATGATCAGCGCCGGAATCAGCGTGGTGAACGTCTCGTTCAGCGGATAGTTGTAAGGGCCCATGCACAGCGCCACGCCGAGCGGGACGCGGCGGATCTGGCCGAGGGTGTCCTGTTCCAGCTCGAAACGGCTGGAGCGGCGGTCGAGTTCTTTCAGCGCATTGATGGTGTCGACGATGTAGTCGCAGGTGCGGTCGAACTCTTTTTCTGAGTCCTTGAGGTTCTTGCCGATTTCCCACATCAGTAGCTTCACCACGGCGTCGCGCTGCTGGCGCATGCGCCCGAGGAAGGCCTCGACGTGCTGGATGCGTTCGGCCACGCGCATGGTCGGCCACAGGCCCTGGCCCCGGTCGTAGGCGCGGACGGCGGCGTCGAGGGCGGTGAGGGCGGTGTCGGCGTCCAGCAGCGGTGTGCTGCCGAGGATCACTTGTTCGTCGCCATTATCGCCGTGCAGATAGACCGGGCTGCGTACGGTGGCGAGCGGGCCGTCCCAGCGGCGCAACTCGCCATCGACCAGGTATTCGCGTTGCTCGACCTGACCGTCGAGGCGGTATTTTTCCGGGATGTCGCTGACAGAAGGGAACAGGTTGCCAAGGATGTTTGCTGTGGTCATGTCGCTACCCCGTGTTGATGTCCGCATGCAGATCAAAAAGTCTCAACAGGTTATACGCCTGAATGCGCGGAAATTTAAACCCGCAAATGTCACGCGAATGTCACGCGAAACCGCACAGCAGAGCGGGCATCCACCATGATCGTTCCCACGCTCTGCGTGGAAATGCCTCAAGGGACGCTCCGCGTTCCAAGCGGACGCAGAGCGTCCAGGGCTGCATTCCCACGCGGAGCGTGGGAACGATCGTCTTCAGGTAATGGGCTGGCCCCGTTTGCCCCCCTCAATGTCCCGCAATGCCCTCAACCCGCCGACCCGCCTGCCTTAAGGTGTGACCACAACAATAAGCGAGGCCGTTATGCGGGCAATCCGACTCACATTATTACTGGCGTTGGCCATGACGCTGCCTGGCTGCGGCGAAGACCCCAAACCCCCGGCCAGCACCAACAACACCATTCCCAAAGACCCGGCGCTGGCGCAGATCTACGCCAACAGCTGCCAGCTCTGCCACGCCAACCCCGCCGCCAATGCGCCGCTGACCGGTGACCGCAAGGCCTGGGAACCGCGCATCCAGCAGGGCGCCGACACGCTGCTCGACCACGCCATCAACGGCTACAACGGCATGCCACCGATGGGTCAGTGCGTCGAGTGCTCGGAAGAACAATTTCTTCAGTTGATCGGCTTCATGGCCGATCAGCCGCTCCCTCAATAAGGATCCTGGCATGCCGATAGATCTGACACGCCGGCAGTTGTTGCAACGGGCAAGCATCGTCGGCGCGTTCAGCGCGCTGGCCTCCAATCCGGCGCTGGGCCAGTTGATGCGCGCGCCGCGACTGATTCCCTGGCGCAACTGGTCGGGCGGGCAGAGTTGCCTTCCGGCGGCGCGGGTGGCGCCGAAGAATCTGGACGAATTGACGGCGGTGATTCAGCAGGCACCGGGCAAGATTCGCCCGGTCGGCTCGGCGCATTCCTTCAGCGCGCTGGTGCCCACCGACGGCACGTTACTGTCGCTGAGCTACTTCAACGGCCTGCTCGACCACGACCCGAAAACCCTGCAAGCCGAATTCGCCGCCGGCACGCCGATGTCGCGCATGGGCACGCCGCTCAAGGACATCGGCCAGGCCCTGCAAAACATGGCCGACATCGATTACCAGACCCTCGCCGGGGCCATTTCCACCTCGACCCACGGCACCGGCAAAACCTTCCAGTCCTATTCCGCACACGTCTGCGGGATGCAACTGGTGACTGCCAGTGGCGAGGTGCTGGACTGCGACAGCCAGCGTCATCCCGAAGTGTTCAACGCCGCCCGGGTGTCCCTCGGCGCGCTGGGTGTGGCCACCAAAATCCGCCTGCAAAACCGCCCGGCCTATCGCCTGCGGGAAACCCAGTGGATCGCCAAAACCGAAGAACTGCTCGAAGACCTGGACAAGAACACGAGCGAAAACCAGCACTGGGAAATGCTCGTCGTCACCCATTCCGACTACGCCTTGTCGATTGCCCTTAACGAAACCACCGACCCGCCCACGCCACCGATTCCGCCTGAAGAGGAGGGTGGCAACGAGTTCGTGACCCTGATCGAGAAGATCGACAAGTACGGCAGCGATTTCCCGAACTTGCGCAGTTCGCTGCTCAACAGTCTGCGGCATCTGGCGAGTTTCGATGACCGGGTCGGCGACTCGTTCGACATCTACGCCAACGTGCGCACCGTGCGTTTCAACGAGATGGAATATTCGGTGCCCGCCGAACACGGCCCGGCCTGCCTGCGGGAGATTCTCAAACTGATCCGCGACAAGGACCTGCGCACCTGGTTTCCCATCGAGTACCGCTACGTCAAGGCCGACGACATTCCGCTGAGCATGTTCGAAGGCCGCGACAGCTGCTCGATATCGATCCACCAGCATTACCAGATGGACCACCACAACTTCTTCGCCGCCGTCGAGCCGATCTTCTGGAAGTACAACGGCCGCCCGCACTGGGGCAAGTTGCACACGCTCAATGCCCGCACGTTGCAAACGCTCTATCCGCGCTGGCAGGAATTCATTCAGGTACGCGAAGCGCTGGACCCGAGCGGCAAGTTTCTCAACGGGCATCTGTCGTCGATTCTGGGGGTGAGCTGATGGCGGTCAATCGACGCAATTTCGTGCTCGGGACTTTGGGTGTTGGCGCTTTGCTGGTGGGCGTGGGTGCGTTGTTAAGGCCGGGGGATCGCGGCGGGCCTTACAGCGAATACTTCCGGGCGCTGAACAACGAACTCAAGGCCAAAGGCCCGATGCGCCCGGTGTTGCTGATCGATCTGGATCGACTCGACCACAACATCGACGTAGTGATGCGCTCGGTCAAACGCGCGGGCAAGCAGTTGCGGTTGGTGGAGAAGTCATTGCCATCGCCGGGCCTGCTCAGCTACATCGGTCAAAGGGCTGGGACGCAGCGGCTGATGTCGTTTCATCAGCCGTTCCTCAATCACGATGCGGTGACGTTTCCGCAGTCCGACATTCTGCTCGGCAAGCCGTTGCCGGTACGCTCGGCAGAGCTGTTCTATCAAACCCACAAAGGCCCGTTCGACCCGACGAAACAACTGCAATGGCTGATCGACAACCCCGAGCGCTTGCAGCAATACCTCGCACTGGCCCAGGGCTTGGGCACGCGCATGCGGATCAACATCGAGCTGGACGTCGGCCTGCACCGAGGCGGCGTCAGTGACGTGAACGTGCTCGGGCCGATGCTCGCGCTGATCGCCGCCAACCCGCAGCACCTGGAGTTTGCCGGGTTCATGGGCTACGACCCGTTCGTGGGCATGGGCGTGCCGGGGATTCTCGGTTCGCCCGAGGAACTGTTCGCCAAGGTGATGGTGATTTATCAGCGCTGCGTCGATTTCACCCGACAGCAATACCCGGCGCTGTGGCATGACGGCTTGTGCCTGAACACTGCGGGGAGTCCGAGTTACCGCATGCATGAAAACGAAAATCTCAGCAGCGAAGTCTCGGTGGGGACGGCGATGCTCAAACCGACGCATTACGACCTGCCGTCGCTGGTCGAGCACGAACCTGCCACGTACATCGCAACGCCGGTGTTGAAAAGCACCGGTGCGGTGAACATCCCGGCGCTGGATGACAAATCGAAGCTGTTTTCGTGGTGGGACACCAACCAGCGGCAGACCTTTTTCATCTACGGCGGTAACTGGATGGCCGAGTTCGAATCACCGCCCGGATTGCAGAGCAATGGTATTTACGGGCGCAGTTCGAATCAGGAAATGGTCAATGGTTCGAATGCCGTAGGTTTGACGGTAGAGGATCAAGTGTTCCTGCGCCCGACCCAGACCGAGGCGGTGTTGCTGCAGTTTGGTGATTTGCTGGCGGTGCGTGGCGGCAAGATCGTCGACATTTGGCCCGTCTACACCTGACGGAATGTTTTTCTGAAAACACCCCATAACCCTGTGGGAGCTGGCTTGCCAGCGATGACGGTGTGTCAGCCAAGTAAATGTTGCTGACCTGACCCCATCGCTGGCAAGCCAGCTCCCACAGTATTTGTGGTGTCTGCAATTCCCCGATCAATTTCTGTAATGAAGCTTTTATGACAAAAGTTCGGTAGCACATCGCCAGTCCGGTCATGCCTATGTAACGCGCTTGAGGGGCCCTGAGGGGCGCTTTTCACAAGCCGAGGCGGGACGCCGGGAGTGAGGCAATGGGGACTATGGAACGCTACTCGAAAGTGGGCATGCAGGAACTCGATCAACGCCTGTCGAAGATCGTCGAAGCCGCGCGCAAGAAGCCGGTTTCGGTGTATCGCTACGGCGCGCCGTGGGTCTGGATTGTGTCGCAGGATGACTGGCAGGGCGCCTTGAAAGAGGTCTCCAGCTACATTCCGCCGGGGCATTCGCTGGTGCTGCTGCGCCCGCAGATCGATGACTTGCTCGATGCCCACCGCGATCTCCTGCACGACCTCAATGCCCGGCCCGGCATGCTGATCGCCCCGCAGACGGTCATGCACATCCTGCTGCTGCAACTGCTGTATTCGGTGCCCAGCGAGCAGCAACTCTACGAACAGCTCAATTACAACCTGCTGTTCCGCTGGTTCGTTGGCCTGGGCCTGAACCAGAAAGTCTGGAGCTTCAACGTCCTCAGTCGCGACATCGCCACGCTGCTCAACGAGCCGCGTGCGGTGCAGCTCATCCAGAAAATCATCGGTGAAGTGTTCTGCGGCGCGCTGCTGCAAATGCCCGAGTTCTCGCTGAACTTCGCGCTGCTGCACACCTGGCTGGGCAAGCACACCGGGGCCAGCACTTCAGCAATCAAGAACGCCAGTAACTGACGCACACGCAAGGCGCATGAGCGCCAACAGGTCATCGCGAATTTCAGGGGGTAGTGTGGATCAGATTTTCACGTCACGGCTGGCGCTGTGGGGCTGGCTGCTGGTGACGGCCGGCGCGCAGCCGGCGTTCGCCGATGAGGCCGAGAACGCAGCGGCGCAGCGTCTGGTGGACGTCAACGAATACTTCGTGCGCGGCAACACCGTGCTCGATGCGCGGGCGATCGAAGAAGCGGTGTACCCGTTCCTCGGCCCGCAAAAAGCCTTGAGCGACATCGAAGGCGCGCGGGATGCCCTGCAGAAGGCCTATCAGGAACGCGGCTATCAATCGGTGTTCGTCGAACTGCCGGAGCAAGCCGTGGCCGACGGCATCGTCTACCTGCAAGTCAGCGAAACCAAGGTCGGCCGGGTCCGCGTGGTCGGCGCCAAACACTATTCGCCGCTGGATATCCGCGACAACGTCCCGGCGCTGAAAGAAGGCGAGGTGCCGGACTTCGCCAAGGTCCAGGGCGAACTGGCGCAACTCAACAAGACCCCGGGCCGGCAGGTGATGCCGCTCGTGCGCGAAGGCCAGCGCCCCGGCACCATGGACGTGGACCTGCAGGTCGAAGACCAGAACCCGTGGACCGCCAGCGTGGGGCTGAACAACGACTACAGCGCCGACACCGAAAAGCTGCGAACCGTCACCAGCCTCGGCTACAACAACCTCTGGCAGTTGGGGCACAGCGTCAACCTGACGTTCTTCACCGCACCCCAGGAAACCGACAACGCCAAGGTCTGGTCGGGCTCCTACACCGCGCCGCTGACCGAGCGCTGGAGTGTGCAGTTCTCCGGTTACCAGTCCGACAGTAACGTCGCCACCATCGGCGGCAGCAACGTGCTCGGCAAGGGCCATTCCTACGGCGTAGCGGCGATCTACACGATCCCGTCGAGCGGCAACTGGTCGAACTCGCTGTCGGCCGGCATTGATTTCAAGGACTTCGACGAACGCCTGACCCTGTCCGGCGAGAGCGACAAGGTGCCGCTGAAATACGCGCCGTTCACCTTTGCCTACAACGGCTACCGCTACAGCGAAAAGAGCCAGCTCGGCCTCGGCCTGAGCCTGGTCGCGGCCACTCGCAGCATCTTCGGCTACGGCAGTTCCGACGAAGACTTCGACTACAAACGCTACCGCGCCAACCCGAGTTTCGCCGTGCTCAAGGGCGATACCAACTTTACCTGGACCTTCGACAGCGACTGGCAGAGCGCGAGTAAAGCCGCGTTCCAGCTGGCGTCGGGGCCGCTGGTTTCCAACGAACAATTCTCCGCCGGTGGCGCCACTTCGGTACGCGGTTATCTGGCTGCCGAACGCACCGCCGATGACGGCTTCCTGTTGAGCGAAGAGCTGCGCACACCGTCGCTGGCCAAATACGTCGGCGGCTGGATGCAGGACTGGCGCTTCTATGCCTTCGCCGAAGGCGCGCAACTCTACCTGCGCGACGAACTGCCGGACCAGGACGCCAATTACGCCCTGGCCAGTGTCGGCCTCGGCACCCGCGCCAGCCTGAGCAAATGGCTGTCCGGCAGCCTCGACTGGGGCTATCCGCTACTCGAAGGGCCGAACACCTCGAAACAGGAGTCGCGCCTGCACTTCAACCTTCAGGCCACTTTCTAACAAGGAGCACTTCCATGCAGCGCCTTTTCCTTTCGTTGTTGATCTGCCTGGGCTTCGTGCTCCCGGCCACGGCTCAGGCCTGGTGGCAGGACGACTGGCATTACCGCAAACAGATCGCCGTCGACACCACGCCGCAAGGCGCCGCGATCAATCAGGCCCTCGGTCGTACCGCGCTGCTGGTGCGCCTGCACACCGGCAACTTCACGTTTGATGGCGTAAAAGAGGACGGCTCGGACCTGCGCTTCGTCGCCGCCGATGACAAGACCGTGCTCAACCACCAGATCGAAAGCTTCGACGCGCTGATGGGCATGGCGCTGATCTGGGTTGATGTGCCGAATGTCGAGGGCGGTCAGCGTCAGGACATCTGGATGTACTACGGCAACCAGAAGGCGCCGGCCACCGGCAATGGCCAACTGACGTTCGATCCGAATTACACCGCGCTCTATCACTTCGACGGCGCTACTGGCACCCCGGCGAAAGACACCACCGCTTACGGCAACACCGCGCAGAGCGCGACCGGCGCCGCCATCGACGGCGTAGTAGGGCGTGCCTTGCAGTTCAGCGGCCAGCCGCTGCTGTTGCCGGCCAGTCCGTCGCTGCAGCACAACGCTGGCAGCGCTTTCACCTTCAGTGCCTGGCTGCGTCTGGATCAGGCCAATGGCGAGCAACTGATCCTGGCCCGCCGCGAAGGCTCCAACAGCCTGCTGGTTGGTGTGAATCAGGGCGTGCCATTTGTGGAAATCGATGGCCAGCGCGCCGTCGCTACGCAGCCACTGAATCCGGGCCAATGGCAGCACGTCGCAGTGACCGCTGAAGGCGCGAAAGTGACGCTGTACATCAACGGTCGCGAAGGCGCGGCACTGGCTCAGGCGATGCCGGCCTTCAATTCGGTCATGGCCATCGGCGCCGATCTTCATGAAGGTCCTTTCCAGCCGTTCGTAGGCGCCATTGACGAGTTGCGGCTGTCGAAAGTCGCCCGCCCGGCGCCGCTGCTTTTGGCCGACGCCACTTCCCAGGGTGCCGAGTCGAAACTGGTCGCCTTTGGCGTCGATGAAGAACAGTCCGGCTTCGGTTTCGGCAGCCTCGGCTTCCTGCTCAACGCGGTACCGGTGGACGCCTGGGTGATCATCGCGGTGCTGGTGCTGATGATGTTCCAGTCGTGGATCATCATGCTGCGCAAGAACCGCACCCTCAGTCGCGTCACCGCCGCCAACGAAGATTTTCGCGTGCAGTTCGCCAAGGTCGGCACCCGTCTGGAAATGTTCGCCGACGACACCCAACTCGCCCAGCGTTTGCAGCACTCGCCGCTGTGGCGCCTGTATCAAGTGGCGGTGAAAGAAATCCGCACCCGCCGCGAGCAGGGCGCCGATACCTCGTCCGTTTCCGCCGCAACCATCGAAGCCATCCGCTGTTCGATGGACGGCGTGCGCACCCGTGAAAACCAGCAGCTCAGCTCGAAACTTTCGACCCTGTCCAACGCCATCGCCGGCGGCCCGTACATCGGCCTGCTCGGCACGGTGCTGGGGATCATGGTGGTGTTCCTCGGTACGGCCATGGCCGGCGACGTCAACATCAACGCCATCGCGCCGGGTATGGCGGCAGCCCTGCTGGCCACGGCCATGGGCCTGTTCGTCGCGATCCCGGCGCTGTTTGGCTACAACCGCCTGATCACCCGCAACAAGGAAGTCAGCGCCGACATGCGCGTGTTCGTCGACGAGTTCATCACTCGTCTGGCGGAGATGCATGGCGAAGGCCAGTCCAGTGAAGCGGCGCATCAGCGTGGTCATCACGCCAACCACTCCGTACCGGCCTGAGGAGCACTGACATGGCGTCCGTAAATGCCTCCCACGACGATGACGAAGATGCCGCAGTGGACAGCATCAACATCACGCCACTGGTGGACGTGCTGATGGTGGTGCTGGTGATGTTCATCCTCACCGCCACCGCGCAGGTCTCCGGGATCCAGATCAACCTGCCCAAGGCCAGCGCCGCCGTGTCGCTGTCGGAGGCCAAGACCAAGGCGATTTCGGTCAACGACGGCGGCCAGGTGTTCCTTGACGCCTACCCGGTGACCTTGCCGGAGCTGGAAGAACGCCTGCGCATCGAGAAAGCGCAGAACCCGGACTTCCCGGTGATTGTGCGCGGCGACGCCACGGTGCAGTACCAGAAGGTCATCGAAGTGCTGGATCTGCTGCGCCGGCTCGAACTGTCCCAGGTCGGTCTCGTTACCGGCAAACCGACGCAGGGCTGAGTGATGACTGCACAACTGCCAATCGAGCCTTTGCCGGTGAAGAAGTCGCCACTGCGTTACGTGAAGTGGGGCGCCGGGCTGCTGTTGGGCGCCGTCGCGGCATTCCTGTTGTGGCAGTGGGCCAACGACATGAGCGGCATCCGCCGGGAAGCGCCGAAGGTGCCGACGATCATCCCGTTGCCGCCACCGCCACCTCCGCCGCCGGAAAAACCGCCGGAGCCGGAAACCCCGGTCGAGGAAAAAATCGTCGAGCCCGAGCCAACGCCCGAGCCGCAAGAGGTCAAGCCTGAGGAAGAAGCACCGCCATCGCTGGCGGACGACCTGGCCAACCCGATGCAGATTGACGGTGACGCCCAGAGCGGCAGCGACGCCTTCAACATCGGCGCGGGCAAGGGCGGCGGCATGGCCGGTTCCGGCGGTGGGCGCCTTGGCAACGGCACCTACAGCCAGTTCCTCGCGTTCACCTTCCAGAAGCTGCTGCGCGAGAACCCCGACCTGCGCAACCTGGCGTTTTCGCTGCAGGCCGATGTGTGGCTGAGCAGCGTCGGGGAGATCACCCGGGTCGAGCTGATCAAGTCCAGCGGCAACCCCGAGATCGACAGTCAGGTGTTGGCCGCATTGCGTAACGCGCCGCATCTGAGCGAGCGGCCACCGGCCTCCATCACCTTGCCTGTGCGCATGTCCCTGCAAGGGCGGCGTCCGGGTTAACCGAATTCATAAAGCTGTATGAAAAGGAGTTGTGTGCAGATGATTTCCAACGTGAATCGATTGTCCCTGGCGGTCGGCATGGTCATCGCGACCCTGGTCGGTCAGGCCGCGGCAGCGCCTGCGCCCTCGGAGAACGCCACGATCAATCTGATCCGCTTGCTGGTCGAGCAGGGCATTCTGAAACAGGACAAGGCCGACGCACTGATCGCCCAGGCCCAGAACGAAGCGGCCCAGGCCAAACAGGCTGCGGCGTCTACCGCTGTGGCCGCCGGGCCGGTCGCCGCGCCGGGCGATGTGCGGGTGCAATACGTGCCAGCCGCGGTGCGCGACCAGATCCGTGATCAGGTCAAGGCCGAGGTCATGGCCACCGCCAAGCAGGAAAACTGGGCGGCGCCCAGTACATTCCCGGACTGGGCGTCGCGCATCAGCTTCGACGGCGACATTCGCCTGCGTGACGAATCGCGCTACTACTCGGGCAGCAACAGCAACGAAATCGTCGACTTCGCCAAGCTCAACAACAATGGCCCGTACGACGTGAACCCCAACAGCAGCACCGCGTTGCCGCCGTTGCTCAACACCCGCGAAGACCGCGAAAACCTGTTCCGCCTGCGCGCCCGGCTGGGCATGAAAGCGGTGATCTCGCCGGAATGGACCGCCGGCATCCGCATCGGCACCGGCTCGGACAACAACCCGGTGTCGACCACCCAGAACCTCGGCGGCGGCTTCTCGAAAAAGGACATCTGGCTCGATCAGGGTTACCTGACCTGGAAGCCGTCGGATGAACTGACCCTGACCGGTGGCCGCTTCGCCAATCCGTTCATGTCCACCGACATGCTGTATTCCAACGACCTGAACTTCGACGGCGTGGCGGCGATTTTCGACCACAAGCTCAGCCGCGACTGGGGCGTGTTCGGCACCGTCGGCGCGTTCCCGGTGGATTACACCAACGACACCACCACCAGCAACGGCTTCGACAAGGAAGAAAGCGACAACAAATGGCTGTACGGTGCGCAGATCGGCGCCAAATGGGCGATCAACAGCAACAATCGCTTGAAAGGTGCGCTGGCCTACTACCGCTTCGACGACATCGAAGGCCAGCGCTCGAGCCCTTGCGAACCGTGGGCTGGCGCACCCGGCTGCGACAGTGACGGCACCCGCGCAGCGTTCATGCAGAAGGGCAACAGCGTGTTCCTGCTGCGTGACATCACGCCGAACCCGCTCAACCCGACCACCACGCCGCAACCGCAATTCGTTGGCCTGGCGTCCGAGTTCAACCTGCTGGACCTCAACGTGGTGTGGGACGCCGACCTGCCGGAAGACTTCAAACTGCGCAGCCAGGGCAACTACATCCACAACCTCGGCTACGACGAAGGCGACATGCGCAAGCGTTCGGCCGGGCAACTGGTCAACAACCTCGACAGCAACGGCAACATCGAAAGCGGTGCCAATGCGTGGATGGTCCAGTTCACTCTCGGCAATGCGCTGGAGCTGAAGAAGCAGGGCGACTGGAACCTGTTCGCCGGCTACAAGTACATCCAGCCGGACGCCTTGCCGGACGGCTTCAACGACTCGTCGTTCCACCTCGGCGGCACCAACGCCAAGGGTTACTTTCTGGGGGGCAATTACGGTCTGGCGAAGAACGTCTACGCCACCGGCCGCTGGTTGAGCTCGGAAGCGGTGTATGGCGCGCCGTTCGATATCGACGTCATGCAGCTTGAGATCAACACGCGCTTCTAAGCGCCGGGAGAGGGTAATGAAAATCCGCTTTTTATGGCTTGCGCTCTGGATGTTGATTGCCACCGGGGCGAGCGCCGAAGGCATGGAAGAACGCCTGCGCACCCAGTTGCGCAGCACCACCCAGCAGCTGCAAACCCTGCAAAGCCAGCAGGCCCAGACCAGCGCCGCGCAACTGGCGGCGCAGAACGAAGCCAAGGCTGCGCAGGCGCAAATCAAGCAATTGACCACCGAACTGGCCAAGGCCAAAGGCCTCGCCGAGCAACTGGCCGGGCAGCAGCAAAGCCTGCACAGCCAGGCCCAGGCGCAAGTCGCGGCCAGCAACGAGCAGACCGGCAAATTCAAGAAAGCCTATGACAAGTTGTTGGTCATGGCCCGTGCCAAAGAGGCAGAACGGTCTAAGCTTCAAGCGCAATTGGCTGAACGTGACACACAAGTGCAGCAATGTTCGGTCAAGAATCAGCAGATGTACGGCGTGGCCAAGCAGATTCTCACCGCCTACGAAAACATCGATGTGGCCGAGGTGATGAAGATCCGCCAGCCCTTCGCCGGCAGCGCCCGGGTCAAGTTCGATGAACTGGCTCAGGGCTTTGGCGACGAACTGTACAAGACTCAATTCGATGCGCCGCAAGCCGCGATCGCGCACTGATTAAAAGACTCATGGACAAGGAAGAAGTAATGACTCAATTGATCTCCCACGTATCCCCGCAATCTCTGACCGACGTACTGCAAGCCGCCGGTTACCGCGTCAACCAGACCGAACAGAACGGCATCGTCCAGTTGCTCAGCGCCAGCCAGGGCATCGGTTATGCCGTGCGTTTCGGCAACCCGGCGGTGGCGGAGCAGGGCAGCTACGTCGACTTCACCTTCAGCTGCGCCTTGCGCGTGCAGGGTGAATTGCCGGCCGGTGTGGCCGAGCAGTGGAACGCGACCCGCCGGTTTGCCCGGTTGTCGTTGCAGGGCGAGTTTCTGGTGATGGAAATGGACGTGGTGGTAGCGGCGGGCGTCAGCAATGACCACCTGCGCGGCAACCTGGAATTGTGGGATCGCCTGCTTCAGGAGTTCATCGTGTACCTGCGTGATTTCACCCAGAACGCTGCTGCCGCTCAGGCACCAAAGGTTGAGCAAGAGGAAGTCGCGCTGTGACAAAACCTGCCATGGTAATCAGCGCCGCTGCGGTGGCGCTGTTGGTGGTGGCCGTGGCGCTGGTGGTGCGGCCGGGCAATGACCCGGTCGCCGCCCAGCAACCGGCGCCGGTGATTGCGGCGAATGCCGGGCCGGCGGTGGCGCGGTTGGGCAATCAACAGGTCTCGCCGGAAGAATTGCAGGCGCTGCTGGCAACCGTGCCGCCACAGACCCGCGAGCAACTGCGTGGCAATCGTGAGGCGCTCGAGCGCTGGATTCGTTCACGTCTGGCCGAAAAAGCCGTGCTGGAACAGGCCGACGCCCAGGGCTGGGCGCAGCGTCCGGACGTGGTTCGACAAACCCGTGCCGCCACCGAACAGATCGTGTTTCGCGACTATTTGCAGTCGGTGAGCCAGGTGCCGGCGGATTACCCGAGCGCTGCCGAATTGCAGCAGGCGTATGACGCGGGCAAGGCCAATTGGCAGACGCCGGCGCTGTATCGGGTCAGCCAGATTTTCCTTGGGGTGAATGAGCCACAGAATATTGAAGCTGTGCGCAAACAGGCGACGGAGTTGAGCAAGAAAGCCCAGTCGAGCCCGGCGGAATTCGCGGCGTTGGCCAAAGAGTTTTCCCAGGATCGACTCACCGCTGAACGCGGCGGCGACACCGGTCTGCAACCGTTGCAGCAACTGGTGCCGGAAGTACGTGGCGCCGTGGCACGACTCAAGGTTGGTGCGGTCTCCGATCCCGTTCAAAGCAGCGCCGGTTTTCACGTGATCAAACTCACCGAACAACAACCGGCCCGCACCGCGACCCTCGACGAGTTGCGCGATCAACTGACCCAGGCCTTGCGGGCACAGCGTCAGGAACAGATCGCCCAGGCCTATCTGGACGGCATGCTCAATACCGCGACGCTGAGTATCGACGGGGCCGAGCTCAATAAGGTGCTGGAGAGCAAACCTTAAGCGCTGCACACCAAAACAAAGATCGACAGGGAGTCATCGATGTCATTCACCGAACCCGCAGCACGACAGAGCAGCGCCGATTTCCGCTACCCCCGGGACAAGGACGAACCCTGGCTGGCGCAGGCTGCGACGCTCGACGGCGACGTCGCCCAATATTTTCTGGTCAGCGCCCGTTGCGGCTGCTTCATGCAGGCCGCCCGTAGCCTCAACGTGCGCTCGACCCTGCTGCGCAAACAGCTGGCGCAGCTCGAACAACAACTGCAATGCGCGCTGTTCAGCTTTCAGGGCAGCGCCCTCAGCCTGACCCGCGAAGGCCAGCAATTGCAGGCGCAACTGATCGCGCTGGCCCACGAACGTAAACTCCCGGTAATCGAGCAACCCTTGATCAGGCTGGCCGTCGCCGAATCGATCCTGCACGACATCCTCGGCCGCGACCTCATCGCACTGCTGCGCCGCAACGCCAGCGTGCGCCTCGAGATCATCGCCCTCGACAGCGAACTGGCCCTGCGCGCCGTCAGCGCCGACATCGTGCTGTGGCTGGCCCACGGCGACACCCCGCACCCCGGCCCGACCTTCGCCACCAGCGAACCGCAACGCCTTGCACAACTGGAATATCAGCCGCACATCGCCAAACGTTACTCCCGCGTCACCGCACGCCCGGAAAGTCCGGATGACCTCGCCGATTTCATGCTGGTGCAATGGCAGCACGATCGGCAGATCGACAGCTTTCGGCCGTGGAATGAGCTGGTTGAACAACGGCTGGCTGGGGTGGTGCAGATGCAATCCTATGAGCTGATGCTGGAGATGATTCGTTGCAGCGCGTGCATTGGGTTGTTGCCGATGTACATGAGCCGGTTTGATCGCGGGTTGGTGGCGTTGCCGGGGTTGTTTGACGAGGCAATGCGGTTGCAGGCTTGGTTGGCGGTGAATAGTGAGTCGGAGATGGTGGGGGAGGTGCAGGTGCTGGTTGAGTTGATCAGGCGCACTTTCAGCGAGCGGGGGGAGTGGTTTGAATAGCTGAATAGAGAAGGACGGATTATTCGCTTAAATAAATCTGAGAATCATCTGGCCGGCCTCCCCACCTCACGGAGGTGGCGCAAAATTCAAGGTGCGAACTTAGTCTT
>NZ_JBWKYU010000019.1:0-131340 GCF_059423925.1 Pseudomonas sp. GW458-11-26-14-LB4 | reverse complement strand
ATTTTGGCGTTTCAGTCGGGTGGTGAGTACTGGATCGCCGGGGACGGGCTTGATTGCTTTTACCCAACCCAAGGAAACGTGTCGTAAATGTCCGCTTTCGGCCATTAGTTGCCATTCGTGGAAGGCAGTTTTCGGCCAGGAGCGACCAGACGCTGGATCGTGGCCCTTACTCGATAAGAGGTACTAGCAGCCGCTCATCGGCCCTACCTAGCTTGGTATGGTGGTATTTTTGATGTCACAATGGCACCACGCCTCAATACAAGGATGGTCTGCCGTATGCGGAATGCATTAGTCGTACTAAGCACGTTGCTTCTCACTGCTTGCAGCGCGAGGTCAATTGAGGAACTGAGAGAGACGACCCCGGCAGTTACACTAACAACTGAGCGCTCTTCAGAGGACTTTTCTGCATGCGTTGTGGGAGCGTTCAACGACAATGCTCGCGGGTTCGAGATGATTCGATTCGACGGCGCGAAAAGCTACCGTCGAGGCAACCGGACCACTATATCTGCGGATACAGGGGTTCCGATGTATTTCCTTGATGTGACCCCAAGAAGCGATGGTGCTCCGGGGTCTAAAGTTGAGGAGCGGCACGCAATCCCTGAACGTGACGCAGGGGGATACCTACAGCGCTTTCAAGGCCTAACAAGAAGCTGCTTAACTTGAAGTAATCGCTTGTGGATAAATTTGGTCTTCGGCGCTACCGGCCAATGGCGTCTTTCAGCTGGAACATTTACGCCGATTACGGTGATTACGGTCGCGATCTCCGTGGTGAAGAAGCAATGTAGGCCGTGGATGCTCTCCGAATCCAGCATTGCATCTGTCTCCAATTTCAGTGCAAAAACGGTGATGCGATCACTAGCGCGCCACAATTTTTCCGCACTTAAGGTCTGACTAATATGGGCTAGGAGCTTGGATTGCAGTCCGCTTGCGACGCCGTAGGGGCATATCTGGGGCGTCGCATTTAAGTGCCCGAGAAAGATGGTAATTGCACTAGGCATACCCCAAGCCCAGCCATCGAGTTGGGCCGATGACGTAGGAGAGGTGCGTTTTTTTGCCCCTCGGTATACGCTGAAGGATTTATAGCATGGCTACCGACTTCAAACATGCCGTCAGAGAACATTACACTTCTGACGAAAAAGTAATTAATTTATATACAAAACTCTATCAAAAGATGCTCGAGCAGAAGTTGCTAGACTCTAATTTTGTCTCACAGATGAGTGACCCTGAAAAGACGATGCATCGGCTCTCTGAGCTTGTTATCTTGGAGCACTGCACCTGCTGTGTTACGGGCATAGAGAGCAAAAATAAAGGCCCAGATTTAACTTTTGAATTTGAAGGCCGAAGGGTGAATATTGAGATAATAACGCCTATAAAAGTGGTACTAAGAAAATCAAAAGTTCCCCAATGTTTTTTTCCTCCGAGGGCGGGTCAGAGCTCCAGTCGTGATGTAAGTATTCCCGAAATGAGTTCCTTGCACGAAAGGATAACTGGAGCACTTAAAGAAAAGGCAGGGCAATACCGAAAATATCTTGAAAAGAAGACTGTAAGCGATGATGATGTAAATATCGTCTGCATAAATTTAGGCTTTATTGAAGGCCGTGAATATATTGACTATTCTTATTTGAGGAACCTTTTTACAAGGCAGGCAGCGATACATTTGGAAGTAGGTCGGGATGGTGAAGTTTCCGCTCGGATCGAAGATTACGACTTTCTTGTGACCAAGAAAAATAGCACGGTACTCAAGACTAGCTACTTTGATAACTCAGAATTCGGTCAAATTGATGGCGTATGGCTAATAAGCTGCAATGAAAAAAATCTCAACGCTGTTTCGAATAGATCGCACCCCAATAATTCAGAAAGTAATGTTATGTACCATAATTATAAATCCAAGATACCTCCTTCCTTGCTATTTGCTCTGAAAATTAATAGCCCACAGAGGGAGGAGGATTTCATTGCACAGATAAGGGTTAATAAAAAGCTCCCTGAGGCTTAATGCTCATTTCTTCCAAAGGTGACTGTATTTTACTAACGAAATGGGTCAGTAAAACGGACAGCTATCTCTCGTTTTCATTCCTCGCATTATATTCTTTGACGGGGTAGAAACTACAGAATAGAAATGGGGGGGGGCTGATTTATTTTCTGATTTAAAAATAGATCAGTCTCCTTTTTTGGTCCTTTTTTGAAAACCTCAGAGGAGCTTAAAGTAAACTCATTATTTTTTTCGAGCCAAGTCTGGCTTTATATCTTTAGAGTCCATCATCTTGAGCATTTAGAATATCTGCCAGGACGTCTCCATGACACGCAGCAGGCTTGCAATGGCATGCGATGACCTTGCCCCTGATGATGCCGAGGTTGTGCTCAAGATTTTCAGATGCCTTCAGGAAGCCGCGACCAAAGTCATAGGCAAATTTGCGAATGACCTCGTCACGATCACCGTCCTGGCCCATCTGGTATGGATTTCCCCAGATAGTGCCTCGACCGATGTACACGTCGTAGAGGTCACCTCGATCCTTGTTCACCACTAGAGTGAGCTGTAGCGGGACTACGCGGGTTGGAATCGCGGCCCGGCTCAAAGCATCTCTCAAATCGGCAAAGCACTCGCGATCTTCAAAGAGAATCGCGTGCGTTGCTTCTTCCACGGCGCTGGCCTGGCCTTCCACTAGCTCGAACGAGATGCCCTTCTCTTCCGCGTAGGCGCTCACATACCCGTTGGGGTCAGATATCGCGACCAGCCGCACCTGAGGGGATTGACTGGTGTAGAACTGCACCTTCCTTTCCAGCTTTGAGTAGCAGAGGAATTCATTTGGGTAGGCGATGAGGATGGTCTTGGTATCACTCATACAAGATGTTTGACATCGATAGACTCGTCGCTCCAATGCTCTTTCAAGTATTCGGTCACAAGCCGGCGATGGCACTGATGAGGTTGGTGCTCACTACAGAGCAGGCAGCCACCATCCATGATATCCCGGCGCACATATTTTTCGATGTTGCGCTTCGCCATCAGGTTCATGAACTTCTCCTCATACTGCTGCCAGGTGATGTCCTTCTTCTGGTATGGAGACAGGATCTCCTTGGTAGGAGCTAGGTCAGGCAGATGGACGTAGTCGACGTCACAGATCTCGGTCAGGAAATACTTCAGATCATCTCGCTTGGCAAAGCCTGAAAGCTGCGAGATGTTATTCAGCCTGACGTCCACGACACGCTTGGTACCCGAGATTTTGATCAGAGAGAAGAAGCGCTCCGCCTTCTTTTCGGTAAAGCCGATTGTCAGTATTTTCATGGGCATCCGTTTAGAGAATCGCTGCTACGAGCTTGTAGGCGTAGCCGGTTCTGGGATCAAGATCCCCCAAGCTGACCGTAAAATAGCTGTTTTCTGAAAGCTGGTAGGTACCGGCACCACGACGTAGATAGTCGTTCTCCGCCTGGATATCGGTAATCTTCAGAGCGTACTGTCTCTGGTTATACCTGAACGTGGCCCGAACCTTAAGCCTATGATCGCCAAAATCAGCGCCCTCAGCCGACACCCTGACGGAGGCACTCTCCGGTCGGATGAGATAAAGCGATTGACGCTGAGCAGTCAGAAGCCCAGGTGGTACCCTATCATTCACTCCACCAGTGCTGTGGTAGTTCGGCTCCCAGAGGTGTTGGGGAGTGTCTACGAGGTGTGCGAGACCCTCCAGCCCCAAGCGGCTAGCCGACGTCCAAAGGGGCGGATGGCAAATGACGTGGTTCTCGATTTGATACTGGTGATTCTGAAGATTGGAAAAGGTGACTGAAGTGATATCCAGATGCTGAAGTACCAGGCCGTTTGCATAGGTGCGTTCAGGATCAGAAATCGAGTCATTCTCACGATTACTAACCGGGCGGATCCACGAGCCGTGTCCGTCACCTCCCCAGATCTTGCCTGCTACACACCTGCCCCCTGGTTTTTTTGAGCTGGCCAAGCACACGAACTGATGTTGGTATGGCGGCATAACGAAAATCCTTTTCATGATGGCTGTGCGCCATCTTGACCGTATCTCACTTGCCCTTCAATGACCGTTCATCCCCGCTTCGCTTGGCGTAGTTGGAGGTTCCACATCCTTAATTGATTGGAAAGCCGGGCCGCCCGCATCTACCTCGTGAGCATCGTCGCCGGCATCCTTTCAAGCAAGCCATCTACCGAGCACTGGGCATGTCGGCTATACCGGGTTAGGCCACGACAAAAGCCAGAAGCTCAGACTAGTTTCTTCCAGAAGAGCCATGGAAGCTGGAACTCAACAGCTTTTCTTTTGATTTCAAATAAATAGAGATCCTTTTTTGAACAAATATTTAATAGTAGCCTTTTGATGTTGTCCCGTATTTGTAAATTATGTCGTATTTATGACATTTCATGAGACTCTCAACTCTCTTCCGCAGGTTTTCCACGCCATACTGTTCATTCGTACAGTTCGAAATGATGCGAGCCTCTAGGCCTCTCCGATGGCTGCCCATAGGGATGGGAATTCATTATGATGGCCACCGAATTCGGCTTGCTCGGTCAGAAATGCGCCAGTTAGGAACGCAAACGAGGAGCTAGGAAGGGATATGGCAGAAACACAAATCGAGTGGACGGATTCTACTTGGAACCCAGTAGCCGGCTGCTCCATCATCAGCGCTGGATGCAAAAACTGCTATGCCATGGAGATGGCGCGTCGCCTCGAGGCCATGGGTACCCCCAAGTACGTTGGGCTCACCCGCAAGAAGAACAAACGCATCGTCTGGAACGGCTCAGTCGTCGAAGACCACGATTCCCTGGCTATCCCGTATCGCTGGAAGAAGCCCAGGAAGGTGTTCGTCAACTCCATGAGCGACCTGTTCCACGAGAAGGTAAGCGAAGAGTTCATCATCGCGGTGTGGAAGGTGATGCGTGAGACTCCGCACCATAACTATCAGATCCTAACGAAACGCCCTGAGCGGATGCGGCAGATCCTCAACGAGGTTATCACCGAGGTGTTGCCAAACGTCTGGTTGGGCACCTCTGTCGAGGATGCCGACGCCGCTGAGCGTATCCAGTTTTTGAAGGAAACACCCGCTCAGATTCGGTTCATTTCCTTTGAGCCGCTGATTGGCCCGGTTGGCCCTATCGACCTCTCGCAGATCGACTGGGCTATCGTCGGTGGGGAGAGTGGAAACAAGGCGCGTCCGATTAAAGAGGGTTGGATCGACGAGATCTACACTCAGTGCATGGAAAGCGATACCGCGTTTTTCTTCAAGCAGTGGGGAACATGGGGTAAAGACAATGTTCGCCGCTCGAAAAAAGCCAACGGTAGAGAATATCGTGGCAAGACTTGGGACGAAATGCCTGTCAACTTGGTAGGCATGGTCCAGTAGATCTACCGTAGCCAGATAAGGACGTTTCATGGTCGGAAAGAGCTATGCTTGGGAAGACGGCGCTATCCTCGCCGAGCACTCACGGAAAAAGCACCAAATACTTCGCGAGTATTTTTATCACTATGTCATCACCCGGTGTGCGCACCCACAGGTCAGAAAATTTCGTCTGGCGGTGGTCGATGGATTTAGCGGGGGCGGACGCTATCAGTGCGGCGCTGCGGGCTCGCCTGTAATCTTTATAGAAGAATTGTCTAGGGCGATAGCCGATATCAATTTGAAAAGGGCTATCGCTAAAATGCCCTTGGTTGAGATTGAGTGCAGCCTGATTTTGAATGATGCTGAAAGGCCCGTCATCGAGCGCCTCAAAGAGGTTATTTCACCAATACTCATTCAAAGCCAGCTTTCAAATAGCCGCTTAAAAATAACAACTCACTACCACTGCGACCAGTTCGAAACTATTTATCCCACTATCAAATCGCTGATTCGATCTGAACGCCACAAAAACATCATATTCAATTTAGACCAGTGCGGCCACAGCCAAGTAAAAACTACGACACTCATTGACATGATGAAGCTCAACGACTCGGTAGAGGTCTTCTATACTTTCTTAATTACCGCGCTACTGGCTTTCCTAGAAAAAGATAACCCGAGCGTCCTTTCCAACCAGCTTTCCTATCTGCAACTTACAGACAATGACTTCGAAGCTCTCAAGGCGCAAGCCTCCAAGCGTGCTTGGTTAGGTGTCGCTGAGCGAATCGTGTTTGATAGTCTGCAAAAATGCGCAAATTATGTAAGTCCATTTTCGATTAACAACCCCGACGGTTGGCGTTACTGGCTAATACACCTCGCCAGCTCTCACAGAGCCAGGCAGGTTTACAACAACATTCTCCACAAGAATAGCAAAATGCAAGCTCATTACGGCAGGTCGGGGCTGAACATGCTTGCTCATGATCCTAATGAAGAAAAGACTCTGTACCTCTTCGACACGTCAGCAAGAGAGCAGGCTAAAGAGCAACTACTTGACGACATCCCTCGCTTTATGAGCAACATTAGCCAACCGTTACTTGTAGGCGACTTCTACCAGCGCATTTACAACCATACTCCAGCCCACAGTGACGATATCAATACTGCAATTCTTGAAAGCTTAGACCTTCAAGTAAAAACCCCAGCAGGCGGAAGCAGGAGAAAATCCACCCAAATCGAAACCAAAGACTATATTGAATTCAAAAAGCAAAAGAGCTTTTTCTTCAAGTAAACAACGGTGCAAATTTCATCACTTTTGAAGCCACCTATCAATACATGTCTCCTTACCTCTCAAAACACTGTGAACAATATTCCGTAGAATGCGGAGGGCGCGCAAATGAATGGCTGGAATGATGAAGGTATATGGATCAAACCATCTCAGATCTGGAAGACAGAAAATCATATCTCAGATGCTGCCGCTGAAAGTTTTCTTAGCAAGCCAGGCGGAAACTACTACATAGGAATTTCATTTCACATTTCTCCTTTTACGATTATAAAAGGATCCGGACAAATCGATACAACAACGAGATTTGAACCGTCTGATTTCCATTTATCAAGAACCCAAGACTCCTTCAATAGCTGGGGCGTAAACGCAATAAAAAGCAAATCCAAGCGCTCCGGATGCATGGATTATTGGGACTGGCTGCCTGGTGTAACGATCATTGATGAAAGTGACAAATACACTCTTCCATCTGACGAGCTAAGTGCCATTGCAGGAACAGAGTGGGCGGATAATGATCCACGGATTTTTCATGGGATATTCAGCAATGACGTTCACGACAAATTAATAACCAAATACATGGCAGATATTAACGCCATCACTGGCCCTAGATTCTCAGGGTGGCCTTTTGGATTCAGGCAACTGAAGGATGCTGTCTTTATTTGGGTACACGCAGACTCGAAAGAAATTCATGCAATGCTGCTGGCTTCCATCGTGCAGTTTGGAGATAAACATTGCTATCTGAACAAAAATCTCTACAACCCGGGAAACCACTTAGGGGCATGGAGCATTAAACCAAACGCCTGGGACTGCAGGCAGGTTTTGAGATTTCTATACAAATCTCGGCTATTATTGAGTGATGGCTTTCAGGAGATTGCTCTCGTTACCGCAGCATCTGCCGTAGAGCGTGCCTTTTTCGAAATCGTTTTATTTCTTGAGCAGAACAATGCCCAGCAAGCAACTGCCAAAATCAAAGCTCACAGCTTTATAGAAAGGGCAAAGTCGTTAATTAGCAGCTATGGCTTCTCACTACCCGTCCCACTTCTTAGTGGCCTAACGCTTGCCTATAAAGCCAGAAACTCGATAGCTCACGAATTAAGCAGCCACACCCACGAAGATGTTATAAATCATATAAACCAATTTGAAGCGGTTATTGAATGGTATTATCAAAATATTCGCTAAAAAGGACTCCGTAACCGCTGAATCATCTCCATTTAATAAAAACCAAAAATAGTGCGAACCTAGGAGTAATCGCCCTTGAGCATGATCGCGGTATATTAGCGATATGAAAACATTGGCATAAAGGAATTTGCTATGAGCACCGATCAGTACCGCACGCAGGTCGCCAATATTCAGAACAGTATTGCCAAACTTCAGGGCGAAAAATCCAAGAAGGTTGATGCGCGGCAAGAGCGGGTAAGAAAAATCACGACGCCCTAGCCGCGGCAGCGAGCACTCTCTATTGTCCAGTTCTAGAGGTCAGGAATGCGATATCGGGCGTAATGGGTAATAGTCGGGCCGCAATCATGTAGATGGCCATCTGCTGCCATACAACCATCCTCCTTTACCAGTTACCCTGCGCACCCCGCGAATGACAGGAATCAGCCGTTTGGGCACAGCTTTTTAGGTTTTGTCTTACAGCCGGCACTTGGGCTTTTCGATAGCGTCGGACTGTCAGAAACCCAAGTCGGGATTCCCGAAGTGAACAAGGATGATTCATGAGTGAAATTGGAAACGTACCGAGGCCCGCGCAACCTAACCCTCCAAGAAAAAAGGTCTACCGTGGCGTAGAACCGACCGACCTGCACGCCAAGCACTGGGCGGAATACCCTGAGGCTCCGGCAGAGAAACCGGCGGCTGCAAAGCCAATAGCTGAACCGGGTTTCTACATCGTTCAGCAAGTCATGCCGCGCTCTGCGCTAGAGGCAGCATTGTTCGACAAGCCGGACGGCGCAACGCTTGAGAAATTCTCGCGCCTCAACCCTCACGTCACCGGTTACGCCAAGCCCGGGCAGCTCATCGTATTGAGCGATCCGAACAATCCCCAGTGCACACGTGAAGAAGCGTTGCTCATGGAAGCGGCTCAGAAAGTGGACGCGGCACTCAAGCCCATGTCCGACGAAGAAGCGAGCTTCATGGTCCGCTATCGGAGCCAGATAGAATCCGTTCTTTCGCAAGGCTCTACTTCAATCGGTGTTGGAGAATCGATCTTCGCGAAGAACCTTGAAGACGTGAAAACGTCGCTGAAGGAAATCGAAACGCTGCATCAGAAAAGTTTTCAGCGTGACGGCCACTTGCGTAGTTCAGAGTTTTTTAACGAGCGTGCCCGACTGTTTGCCAAGCTTGATAGACAGCTCACCGGGTTAACCCGAAAGGGCGTTGGTTTCCCTGATCATCCAAGTCTGAAATCAGCTCTCGGTATCTCAAGCAAAAGCCTAGTGCATCACTGGACCCTGGCCGGTGCTCCGGGACAGATTCCCGGTTACGCCACTCACGCAGAAGGTGTCGCCAGAGCAGCCAAGGTTGTGAAGTATGGTGGCTGGGTGGGTACAGCCGTAGGTGGCGGTGCGTCTTACATGAAGGTTCTAGAAGTCTGTGCGGCAGGTAATAAAGATGCTTGTGAAAAAATCAAATATACCGAGGCTGGTAACTTTGTCGGAGGAGTGGCCGGCGGTGCTGCTACCGGCGCGTTTTTGACCGGTTCCACAGCGGGGATTATCTGTGTTGGCTTGGGTGTACCCACAGGTGGCATGGCAACCTTGGCATGTGGCGTCATCGTCGTAGCGGCGGGCTCATATGCGGGTGGAGCCCTTGGTGGGGCTACAGGCGAATGGGCGGGTGAGAAGATCTATGAGGCAGGTAAATGAGTTTGAACGTCGTTGATAAGGTGCTTCTGGCCATTGCCGTCGCTGATCTGGCAGGACTTGTTCTTTGGATTGGAGTCTGTTTGCACCTTGCGTATACGAAGATGGATCTGATGTTGGAGCATCTGAAGAATTGCTCAGCCATCATGACTCGCGCTCCGCTTCGGAATGGAGGGCCTTGGGGAAAACTTCTGCTCGTTGGTGGCATTTCGGGAATTGTGACGTTCCCCAATTTTTATTTGAAAAGGGGTGAGCTGAACTCTCAAGATCTAGCCAATTTCCCGGTCCCCCTTAAACGCAAGCTGATAGTGCTGCAATGGAGCGTGATTTCTTTGTTATTGGTCATGATCTGCTTCGGAGTAGCTGTGAAGTCAGGGCTTGTTTAGCGCATTGTGCAACGCGCGGCTCTCACTCTTACGCAAAATTAAGAGCCTCGTTTGTACGGTCGGAGGGCTACAGACAAAGGCGTCACAAGAATAGAAAAAGCTTCTAATCGCGGCGGTCTTCGCCCTAGTGACCATGCTTTACGTCGGCTACTACGAAGCTCTTGAGGACGGAGACATCGAGACCATTGTCCTCATCAAGAAGCATCCGACGTTTCAGATGAAGTTCTACAACATCCACGCTAATGACGGAGAGATCAGGAAGGTAGAGCGCCTGACAGCAGAGGAGCAAGAGTGGATTACTGATTACTGCTGGTACCGGTTGGGAATCGACACCGACCTCAAAACTCAGGATGACGTCGAGAGGTGCTGGAAAAAATAAGCTGTCTATTTGGCCAAGGTTGCCAGCTAGGACCGGCAGCCAAGATCATCTTCTACCCACTGTTGGGATAAGGGAGGCAGCCTGCCTACTCAATTCGGCCAGGTGGGCCATGTTGTCACTGATACACTGATTTCGACTCGCCGATTAGCCAGGAGCTGAGATGGATATCAAAGAGTTTTGCGTCGCTCATGGATTTGACTTGAGTAAAAGTGGAGTGGCGTTAGGAGGTGGAAGTTTTGGAATGACAGATCTGAAAATTTCTCCAATGGAATTTTTGATCTTGGCCGAAGAAGATTTTGAGCGGGGCGGATTGGCCGCGCTTGTGAACGCAACGACCAATGTGAAACGAGCCATTGTCGGACAGCTTGATCAGTTACTGATCTCCTTTGGCTATCAATCACTTAGATGGAACGTGCCAAAAAAGATCGAGCGAGTAAGGGCACTTGGATTATTGGCGCCAAGTCTGTTACGTAAAGTTGTCGATATGCGAAATTTCCTTGAGCACGAGTACGCCACACCTGAGCTAAAAAACGTTGAGGAAGCATTGGATATTGCGAGTCTATTTGTAATGTCCTCTTCAGCTATGTTCGTTCCGTTCGATGATGTCCTAGAGTTTTCACGGCCTGAGCCCCAAATGGCAGACGGCGCTGTCGCACTTCTCACAGCCGGGTTGAGAAGGGAGTCAGGCAGGGTTTTCTACAACGTCTACGCATATGAAACCGGCGGATATGCTGGACATTGTGTTGGTCAATGCCAGATTCAATCAGGGCATATCCTGTTTGAAGCAATGGTAAAGCTTTCCGCATCGCTGATGCTTCGATACAAAGTAAACCAAGCGATCAATGATTTTGAAGCTGCGTATGCTCAGTTATGAGTGCTCGATAGGTGAGTACTGCCGGTTATGCAGAGGATTTATTTAAGTGGGGGGAGGTGCCGCAGTAAGGTCTCGATAAACACCAACGTTTAAAAAGACATTTCCAGACACTCTCTCAGGCTACATATCCTTGCGCCGTTGCCTACAGCTACGCCAGAATCCGCCGGCTTGTGCGCTTTGTACCTGGTCTTTATCGTCTACGTGTCGCTGGCAACCCAGCGACCGGGTTTAGCGACCCGACCAGGTATAAGTTCAACGACGCTCCAGTTTGTCGCAGACATTTGCGATGACGATATGGTGGCTGTGCGTGGGAGACCTTCGGGTCTGCCGGGTCTTATACCTCTCGGTTCGCTAACCCGCGCACAGCTGCCACCCTTACTTGTTTAGCGACAGGTTTTGGTGGTTCCACCAGGTATAAAAATGGAGCTTCACCATGATCAAACCAACACCCAACCCGCCCGAAACCGAATCGGTTTCCCCCTACGAATCCATCGATTCCAGAAAACTCCACGAAGCCGCCGACCGCGCGCTCGACCATTACCTCTGTCCGCCCGGCTCCACGCCGCCTCCACGCAGAACCCGCGGGATGTATGCCGTGACGGCGGACAACAAAAACGAAGAACTGCTGATTGATGCCAGTGAGACACTCGCTTCAGCCCAAACCATTGCCCAAAACATCGCCAGTCTGGTGCCGGCTTCGCAGCGTCGGGCGTTGGTGGGCATTGCGCAATTGATCATGCTCGGGGAGTTGGCGGTGAATCGGGCGTTGGATAATTTGCAATTGCCGGTGAAGCAGACCTCGGGATCACCTGCTGATTAAACGGGTGTCAATTCTGGAGCCTTCGCGAGCAAGCCCGCTCCCAAGGAAAGGGGACTGAATTATTTCACTCAGTCCCCTTTGTTTCTTAACCCGCGTCGCCGCTATCTGGCGCTGAAGGCGCATCCGGACATTCATCAGCCCATCGCGTTACCGTCATGTCTTTGAGCTGCTCACCCATGGTGTCAACACGCAAACAGGCGCCTTTCTTTGAATAGAACAGGATGCAACGCGAGCTATCAAAAGAGCAGGTATCGAGTTCCGGGAAATCGCGTGCAGCCAGCTCTCGTTCGACACCGCTGTATTCGTAGCCATCGCTGGTGTGCATCCGGGTTGGCTTCCATCCTTGTTTGATCAATTTGGATCTGGCCGACACCAAGGGCTCACCGACGGCGATGCCTGCCGTCCCGTGTTTGTCGTTTGCCGCTTGCGAGCCATCAGCGAAAGTGACGCTTGAACCCGTGTAACAAATGGCGATGAGGAGGATCGGGGCCTTCATTTAGCCGTTCTCGTGATTTTTCTTGCGGCGTAATAAATGACGCCTATCAAAAAGTGCTTGAGCTCCCACGCCCAAGCGCCCGCGAGCATGCAGATAACCAGAAAATGAAAATATTGAGCAAATTCTGTAAAGGGCACTTTTTGTGCGCTTTTTCCAACCAGTCCAAGAGTCATCAGGCTGATGCAAAAAGTACTCAAACACCGTAAGGCGAGATAGCAAATGTCCGTGATGTTGGTCGTGTACACCCAGCTTTTTGCGGATTCAGAAAACAAGGCAGACCACACCAGATGAAACGCGCTTGCGTAGATGAAGCTCAGGCTTAAGCGCTGCGCCACATCAACGCCGGAGCTGAGGTAAAACTCCGAATAGAATTGGTCGAGAGAAACGCCTACCGGACGCATATGGTCGAGGTACGGAAACAGGGCAACTCCGCCTGCGAGATAGATAGCTACAAAAGCGATGATTTTCATCCCGCACTCCATTGCTCCGTTTAGCGGCATCGACTGGCGATTATCGGCCGGGGGGAGTCAACAGAATAGTCATCCTGACCACTTCCGGTAATTCATACGCTGGAGACCAGAAAGGTAGAGCGCCTGACGGTAAGGTGAGTGTCAGTCCTGCGGCCTGTTGAGCAACGTCTCCAGACTCGCCAGCGGCGGCGTTTCCTTGCTGCGATCGAAGACTTGCACAGCAACCTTCAACAACCGCCCATTCTCCGCCGTGCCAATCACCTGCTCACACCGCAACAACAACCTCCCTTGATCACACTCAACCGCCTTAACCCCTATCGGTAATCTCCCTTCCAACCGAAGTTCAGCCATCCGACTCTGCGCCGCAATCATCGCAATTGAACGATCCCGCAAAACCCCGCTGCTCTGCGTCATCAACCCCGCGACACGCACGGCGGCGGACATGGCGACGGCGATGATCGCCAGCGCGACGAGCACTTCAATCAGGGTGAATCCGGCTTGTGGGGAGGGGGTGCGCATCGGGGTCTCGGGCGGTCGGGCAGCCCTTGACGCTAACGCTCGTGCTTGACGGCTTGACGACGAAAACACCCGAGGATTTTCAACATCCCTGACATATCTTCTTGCAACACTGCGCGTCGAATCGAATCAAGCCAGGGAATGACGAGATGGATATCGCGCAGTTCAAACAGCCCAATCGACCGAGCCGGATGCCCCGTGGGCAGCAGGGTTTCACGCTGATCGAGATCATGGTGGTGGTGGTGATTCTCGGGATTCTGGCGGCGATGGTGGTGCCCAAGGTGCTCGACCGGCCGGATCAGGCGCGGGCCACGGCGGCGAAGCAGGACATTGGCGGGTTGATGCAGGCGCTGAAGCTGTATCGCCTCGATCACGGCACTTACCCGAGCCAGAGCCAGGGCCTGAAAGTGTTGGTGGAGCGGCCGGCCGATGCGAAGAACACCAACTGGCGCTCGTACCTGGAGCGCCTGCCGAATGACCCGTGGGGTCGTCCTTATCAGTACCTCAATCCCGGTGCCAACGGCGAGATCGACATCTTTTCCCTCGGCGCCGACGGCCAGCCTGACGGCGATGGCGTGAATGCCGACATCGGTTCCTGGCAGTTGTAAGGCCGGTCATGAACAGCCAATCGAACCAGCAGGGGATGGCGATCATCAGTGCGCTGCTGATTGCGGCGGTGGTCGCGGTGATCGCCGCCGGCATGCTGACGCGCCAGAGCGTTTCGACCCGGGCGCTGGAGGCCGAACAACTGCGCGTGCAGGGCCGTTGGGTGTTGCACGGCGGGTTGGAGATCAGCCGGCAATTGTTGTGGGATGCGCGGCAGCGTGATCCGCTGACCCGACTCGATCAACCCTGGGCGCAGTTGTTGAACACCCAGGGTTTCGAGGGGCGGCTGGAGGATGAGCAGGGCAAGTTCAACCTGCGCAATCTGGTGGCCAACGAGCGAATCGATGACGCGCAGGTGCAGGCGTTCGAGCGCTTGTGCGAGTTGATTGGTGTCAGCAGCGGCTTGAGCCGGCGCATCAGTCAGCGGGTGATCGGCTCTTATCCGCACCTGTTGAATGCGCAAGTGGTGGACAAGCCTGTGGCGAAAAACACTTTCGACAGCGGGCGCGTCACGTCGCCGTCCGCTTCGCGCAAACCGCAATCGCCGACCTTGCCGATGCTGCGCACGCTTGATGATTTGCGCAGTGTCGACGGAGTCAACGATGCGGTGTTGGCGAAGCTGGCGCCGTACCTGACGGTGATTCCGGCGACCACCTGGCTCAACGGCAACACGGCCACGGCGCCAGTGCTGGCGGCTTATGTGCCGGGGCTGTCGCTGGAGCGGGCGCAGGCGTTGATCAATGAGCGTGACGCCGGGCGCTGGTTTATCAATCGTGGGGATTTCGTCAATCGCCTGCGACTGCCGCAACTGGAGATCACCAGTGTCAAGGTCGGCATCACCAGCGACTGGTTCCGGCTGCGCGGGCAGGCGCGGCGCGATCAGCGGCGGGTCAGCCTCGATGCGTTGTTGCATCGCAGTGAGGATCGGTTGCCGCAAGTGATCTGGTCGCGGGTGGGCGTATGAGCCAGTTGCGCGTGAGTTTGCCGCCGCTGGCGGAGCTGGGTCTCGACAGTGAAGTGGATTGTGCGTGGCTGGATCGTCAGGGGCAGGTCACACGCCAGGAACGTGTGCGGCTCGGCGCGCTGCCGAAGCAACCGTTGGCGTGCTTTCTGCACCCGTCGGACAGCCTGTTGGCGAGCATTGATCTGCCGCCTCTGCCTGCGAACAAAACCGCTGCGGCGGTGCAATGTGCAGCGCAGGCCTTGATGCTCGGCGACAGCGCCGAGATGCACATCGCTCACAGCGCTCGCAATGAAAGCGGCCAGGTGCAGATTGCCTGGGTAGCACGCAAGGATTTGCAGCACCTCGGGCAGTTCGGTTTGAACCTAAAAGGCCTGTACCCGGCGTCCTACAGTTTGCCGGTGATGGCGGGCGGCGTCGGTTGCCTGCACGACGATCATCTGTTGCTGCGCCACGGCCCGAATGCGGCGCAGGTGCAGCCGATGGTCGACGAAGCGTGGCTGCTGGAAACCGGTCTGCCGGCGCACTGGATCGGTGACGGCGCGCCTGAGGCGGTGCAATCGATTTTGGCCGACACGCAACGCTGCTCCGGCCCATTGCCGAATTGGGGCCTGCACGGCGGCCTCCAGCAACCGGGCACCGAACATCGCGGCTGGGGCAGGGCGCTCGGTTGTTGTGCGTTGGCGTTGGCGGTGTGGGTGGTCGGTTTGAACCTGTACGCCGCTCGCGAGGCCGGGCAGGGCCAGCAGCTCAAGGCGCAGATGGCGCAGCGGGTGAAGCAGGCGTTCCCCGAGTTGCCGGTGATCCTCAATCCGTTGCAACAGGCGCGTCAGCAAATTGCTGCGCGCCAGCAAGGCGCGGTGGATGCGCCTGGTCAGGATTTCACGCGACTGGTGTTGCAGGCCGGCAGTGGCATGCCGTCCATGGCGGGCACGGTGCAGCGGCTGGAGTTTGTCGACGGCGCGTTGCAACTGAACCTGCTGCCCGAGGCGCGGCGTTCGGGCAACGACAAGGACTGGCAAGGCACGCTGGCCCAGGCCGGCATCACCATCAGCCCGAACGACGACGGCTGGGTCCTGCGCCCGGCCGGCGAGGCGACCGCCGCCACCGACAACGACGACAGCAGCGGAGCCGAAGATGAATAGCCCCTCGCTTGCGAAATACCGCGCCGGTTGGCAGCGCTTCAATGCTCAGTTGCAGGACCGTTGGCAGCCGTTGGCGCTGCGGGAAAAACGCATGGTCGGCGGCATGGCGGCGCTGTTGCTGGGGCTGTTTGTGTGGGTGGCGTTGGTTCAGCCGCCGCTGAAGAAGATCGCCGCCTCGCAAGTCGAAACCCCGAAATTGCGCGCCCAGGCCGAAACGCTGGAAGTGCTGTTGCGCGACGTCAGTGTGCGCCCCGACGGGCAGAACCTGGAGCAGTCGCTGCAGCAGACTTTGCAGGCCAGCGGACTGGGCGGCCATTACCAATTGGCGGCCGCGTCCGCCGGCTGGCAGTTGACCTTCGACGCGGCACCCGCCGACGCCGTGCTCGACTGGCTGCTGAGCCAACCCCGGAATTTTTCACTGCAAGTGGTCGAGGCCCGTCTGCAACGTGCAGACGACGCCGCGACCGATGACACCGCCGGCACTCTGTCGGGCACCGTACGCATGGATCAGGCGCTGGGCGCTAAGGAAGCTTCATGAAGGGGTCAGGATCCAAACGCATGGCGTTGCCGATGCTGTTGATGGCATTGAGCGCGTGCAGCAACACCACGCCATCGAATCAACCGCCGCTGCTGGTGGACAGCGAACTCGGCCGGCCGCTGGCCAACACTCAGCGCAGTGGCGACGCGGTGCTCGACCGCGAAAGTGCGCAGGCTCAGGCAAGACCTGCGCCGAAGCAATTGCACAACATCACCGAACGCGCCCGCAGCGGTGGTTCGGCGCGCGGCACGACGTTGCCGGCCAATCCGTTGGGCGATCAACCGGTGACGCTGAATTTTGTCGACGCCGATATTCAAGCGGTGGTGCGGGCGTTGTCGCGCTCCACCGGCCAGCAGTTTCTGGTGGATCCTCGGGTCAAGGGCAACCTGACGCTGGTCTCCGAAGGCCAGGTGCCGGCGCATCAGGCTTACGACATGTTGCTGGCGGCGCTGCGCATGCAAGGTTTCAGCGTGGTGGATGTCGGCGGCGTGGCGCAGGTGGTGCCGGAGGCCGACGCCAAATTGCTTGGCGGGCCGATCTACAGCGCTGACAAACCGGCCGGCAACGGCATGCTCACCCGCACGTTCCGCCTGCAATACGAGAACGCGGTGAACCTGATCCCGGTGCTGCGCCCGATCGTGTCGCCGAACAACCCGATCAACGCCTATCCGGGCAACAACACCATCGTCGTCACCGATTACGCCGAGAACCTCACGCGGGTCGCGCAACTGATTCAGGGCATCGACACCCCGAGCGCCATCGACACTGACGTGGTGCAGATCCAGAACGGCATCGCCGCCGACATCGCGCCGATGGTCGCCGACCTACTCGACGCGCCGGGCAATGACCCGACGCAGAAAATCGCAGTGATCGGCGACCCGCGCTCCAACACCATCATCATCCGCGCCGGCAGCCCCGAGCGCACGGAGTTGGCGCGCAACCTGATCTACAAACTCGACAACGCGCAGAGCAATCCCAGCAACCTGCACGTGGTGTACCTGCGAAACGCCCAGGCCGGCAAACTGGCCCAGGCCCTGCGCGGATTGCTCACCGGCGAGAGCGACAGCGGCACCAGCGACAATGCGCGTTCGGTGCTCAGCAACATGGGCAGCTCCACCAACTCGGGCGGTGGGCAGAACGGCCAGAGCGGCACGCAAACCAACGGCAGCACGTCGACCACCAACAACGGCAGCACCGGCGGCAGCTACGCCCAGGGCAGCAGCGCTAGCAGCGGCAGCAGTAATGCGCAAAGCAGCGAACAGAACGTCGCCTTCAGCGCCGGCGGCGTGACCATTCAGGCGGACGCGACCACCAACACCTTGCTGATTTCCGCGCCGGAACCGCTGTATCGCAACCTGCGCGAAGTCATCGATCTGCTCGATCAGCGCCGCGCCCAAGTGGTGATCGAAAGCCTGATCGTTGAAGTCGGCGAGGACGACGCCAGCGAATTCGGCGTGCAATGGCAGACCGGCAACCTCGGCGGCAACGGTGTGATCGGCGGCGCCAACCTCGGTGGTTCGGGGATCAATGTCAACGGCAAGACCAGCCTCGATGTGCTGCCGCAAGGCCTCAACCTCGGCTACGTCAACGGCACCGTCGACATTCCCGGGATCGGCAAGATTCTCGACCTGAAAGTGCTGGCCCGGGCGTTGAAGAGCAAGGGCGGCACCAACGTGCTGTCGACGCCGAACCTGCTGACCCTGGACAACGAAGCGGCGAGCATTTTCGTCGGCCAGACCATCCCGTTTGTCAGCGGCAGTTACGTCACCGGCGGCGGGGGCACCAGCAACAACCCGTTCCAGACCGTGACCCGCGAAGAGGTCGGCTTGAAGCTCAACGTGCGGCCGCAGATTTCCGAGGGCGGCACGGTGAAGCTCGACATTTATCAGGAAGTCAGCAGCATCGACGAACGCGCTTCGGCGGCGGCCAATTCGGCGGGGATCGTCACCAGCAAACGCGCGCTCGACACCAGCATCCTGCTCGACGACGGGCAGATCATGGTGCTCGGCGGTCTGCTGCAGGACGGCTACAGCCAGAGCAATGACGCGGTGCCTTGGTTGTCGAGCATTCCGGGGATCGGCGCACTGTTTCGCAACGAGCGTCGCTCGATCACCAAGACCAACCTGATGGTGTTCCTGCGCCCGTACATCATTCGCGACAGCGCGGCGGGGCGCAGCATCACGCTGAACCGCTACGACTTCATGCGCCGCGCTCAGGGCGGTCTGCAACCGGAGCGCAGTTGGGCGATGCCGGACATGCAGGCGCCGCAATTGCCGGCCACTGCCCAAGGCGTGCCGGCGCCGGTGTCCGGCCCGCGCGCGACCATCAAAGCGGTGCCGCTGCAATGAGCGCATTGCCTTACGCCTGGGCCAAGGCGCAGCGGATTCTGCTGCGCGACGGCGTGCTGACGGTGTGCCCGTCGACGCCGGGCTGGTCGATCAGCGAGGTACGACGGCAGTTCGGCGCGGCCAGGCTTGAGCGGGTGCGCGATGACGAACTCGACGGCTTGCTCGCTACTGCCTACGCCGACACCGGCAGCGCGGCAGCGGTGGTTGGCGCGGCGGAAAACGAAGTCGACCTCGACCGTCTGATGCAGGACATGCCGGAAATCACCGACCTGCTCGACACCCAGGACGGCGCGCCGGTGATCCGCATGATCAACGCCTTGCTCACCCAGGCGGCGCGGGACGAGGCCAGCGACATTCATATCGAACCGTTCGAAACCCATTCGGTGGTGCGCTACCGGGTCGACGGCACGCTGCGCGACGTGGTCTCGCCGCGCAAGGCGTTGCACGGTGCGCTGGTGTCGCGGATCAAGATCATGGCGCAGCTCGATATCGCCGAAAAACGCCTGCCTCAGGACGGGCGCATTGCCTTGCGCGTAGCGGGGCGGCCGATCGACATTCGCGTCTCGACCGTGCCCACCGGCCATGGTGAGCGAGTGGTGATGCGTCTGCTGGACAAGCAGGCCGGACGCCTGCATCTGGAAAGCCTGGGCATGGATGCGCAGGTACTGGCCAAACTCGATCACCTGATCCGCCAGCCCCACGGCATCGTGCTGGTCACCGGCCCGACCGGTAGCGGCAAGACCACCAGTCTGTATGCAGCGCTAGCGCGGCTGGATGCGAGCACCAGCAACATCCTCACCGTTGAAGACCCGGTGGAATACGACCTGCCGGGCATCAGCCAGATTCAGGTCAACGCCAAGATCGACATGACTTTCGCCCTGGCGTTGCGGGCGATTCTGCGGCAGGACCCGGACATCATCATGATCGGCGAGATCCGCGACCTCGAAACCGCGCAGATCGCTGTGCAGGCTTCACTGACCGGTCACCTTGTGCTGGCGACGTTGCACACCAACGACGCGGTGTCGGCAGTCAACCGCTTGGTCGACATGGGCGTCGAGCCGTTTCTGCTGGCCTCGTCGATGCTCGGCGTGTTGGCTCAGCGCCTGGTGCGGCGGCTGTGCAATCAGTGCAAACAGGAAGACCCGGCGACGCCCGGCACCTGGCGCCCGGTGGGCTGTGCGGCGTGCAATCACACCGGTTATAGCGGCCGAACCGGCATTCATGAGTTGTTCTGCATCGACGACGACATCCGCACCCTGATTCACCAGGGGGCAGGGGAGCAGGCGTTGCGCGCGGCCGCGAGCAAGGCCGGGATGTTCAGCCTGCGCGAGGACGGCGAGCGCTGGATCCGCAGCGGTGCCACGGCGCCGGAAGAAATCCTTCGTGTGACACGGGACGCCTGATGAATCGCTATCGTTTTGAAGCCGCCGATGCCAGCGGCAAGATCGAGTCCGGGCATCTGGAGGCGGAGAGTCAGGGCGCCGCGTTTGGCGTGCTGCGCGGTCGTGGCCTGACGGCGTTGTCGGTGGAGAAGGAAAGCAGTGTCTCCCAGCATGGCGGCGGTGGATTGTTCAGCGCCAAGCTCTCGGATAACGATCTGGCGTGGGCCACGCGGCAACTGTCGAGTCTGCTCGGCGCCAGCCTGCCGCTGGAAGCTGCGTTGAGCGCCACGGTAGAACAGGCCGAGAAAAAACACATCGCCCACACCCTCAGCGCCGTGCGCGCCGACGTGCGCAGCGGCATGCGCCTGGCCGAAGCGCTGGCGGCGCGGCCACGGGATTTTCCGGAGATTTACCGGGCGCTGATCGCGGCGGGCGAGGAGTCCGGCGATCTGGCGCAGGTGATGGAGCGGCTGGCGGATTACATCGAGGAGCGCAACAACCTGCGCGGCAAGATTCTCACCGCGTTCATCTATCCGGGCGTGGTCGGGCTGGTGTCGATCGGCATCGTGATTTTCCTGCTGAGTTACGTGGTGCCGCAGGTGGTCAGCGCGTTTTCCCAGGCGCGGCAGGATCTGCCGGGGCTGACGCTGGCGATGCTCAATGCCAGTGATTTCATTCGTGCGTGGGGCTGGTTGTGTGCAGGGGTCATGGCCGGTGCGTTCTGGAGCTGGCGCCTGTATCTGCGCAATCCGGCGGCGCGTTTGAGCTGGCATCATCGGGTGCTGAAGCTGCCGCTGATCGGGCGGTTTGTGCTGGGGCTGAATACTGCACGGTTCGCCTCGACGCTGGCGATTCTCGGCGGTGCGGGGGTGCCGTTGTTGCGAGCGCTGGAAGCGGCGCGGCAGACCTTGTCCAATGATCGTCTGAGCCTGAGCGTCAATGAGGCCACCGCCAAAGTGCGCGAGGGCGTCAACCTGGCGGCTGCGCTGAAAGTGGAGAACGTGTTTCCCCCAGTGCTGATTCACCTGATCGCCAGCGGCGAGAAAACCGGTGCGCTGCCACCGATGCTCGAACGTGCTGCGCAAACCCTGTCCCGCGATATCGAGCGCCGGGCGATGGGCATGACCGCTCTGCTTGAGCCACTAATGATCGTGGTGATGGGCGGGGTGGTGTTGGTGATCGTGATGGCGGTGTTGTTGCCGATCATCGAGATCAACCAGTTGGTGCAGTAGTTTTCTCAACTTTTTTTACCAGCGTCAGATCTCACCCGAGCGCGAAATCCGGCATCCTCGGGTTCTCCTTTCTGTCATCTGCAACGGCCCTACAAGGGCTGTGGCCGATTCCCCCGAAAAGCTTGCCGCAGACACTCCGCACCCCCCCCCCGGAACACCCGAGAAAATCCCTCGAAAATCAGCCTGCACCTCCCGAGGTTTTTTCCTTTATCTGTCACCGGAAACTGCGAATTTCTCAGTGCGACTTAACCACGGACCCCGCTTGCGAAGGTCGGCGGTGAGTCTTCCCAGTGTCATGCAAGTCCCCTGAAAACCTGTGTTCACAACCAACGTTGAAAAGGAGATTCTTCATGTTCAAGCGCACTCTGATCGCAGCTTCCCTGACCGTCGCTGCCCTGGCTTCCGCCCAGGCCATGGCTGCCAACGTAACCGGTGGTGGCGCGACTCTGCCTGCCGCTCTGTACAAAGGTTCTGCCAACAGCATCTTGCCAGCCAACTTCAGCTACCTGGGTACCGGTAGCGGCACCGGCAAGACCGCTTTCCTGACCAACAACTCGGCACTGTTCAACACCACCGGTTCGGTTCACTTCGCCGGTAGCGACTCGATCCTCAGCGCTTCGGAAATCAGCACCTACAACACCAACTTCGGCGCTTCGTACGGCCCGCTGATCCAGCTGCCTTCGGTGGCCACTTCGGTTGCCATTCCGTACAAAAAATCCGGTCAGACCGCTCTGAACCTGACCAGCGCTCAGCTGTGCGACGCCTTCTCCGGCGCCAAAACTACTTGGGGTGATCTGCTGGGCACTTCCGACACCACGCCGATCCGCGTTGTTTATCGCAACGTTTCCAGCGGCACCACGGAAATCCTGACCCGTCACCTGAACTCGATCTGCCCGACCAGGTTCGCCACCAACTCCACCTTCGCCAGCGCTCGTCTGCCAGCCGGTTCGACCCTGCCTTCGACCTGGGTAGGCGTTGCCGGTACTGCTGACGTGGCCACTCAAGTCAACGCCGTTGACGGCTCCATCGGTTACGTTGGTCCGGACGGTGTGAACGCCGCCAGCAACGCCGTGGTTGCTCGCGTCAACGGCGTACAGCCAACCACCGCCAACGTTTCGCTGGCACTGGGTTCGGCGACTCTGCCAACCGCGCCTTCGAACCCTGCCCAGTGGGTACCGGTCGTTCCTAACCCAGCCAGCGGTTACCCGATCGTGGCTTACACCAACTTCATCTTCGGCCAGTGCTACAAGGACGCCACCGTGGCCGCTGATGTCAAAGCTTTCCTGACCACCCACTACAGCAACCCGGGCAACAACGCTGCCACCATCGCTCACAGCTTCACTCCGGTTCCAACCAACTGGAAAGCGGCTGTGACTGCCAACTTCGTCACCAACACCTCGGGCAACAACCTGGACATCAACAACGCCAGCGTCTGCAACGCTGTCGGCCGTCCTTTGTAAGCCTCGCTTCACGGCAATGAAATGGCAGCAGCCTTCGGGCTGCTGCCATTTTTTTTGGCCGATCTACACCTCGTTCATGAAGTTTGTGTGACATCCGTTCGGTCGCGGCCCCCGCCAACCGCCTATGTCGTAACAGCAGGGGCAAGCCGACCTGCGGCCTCATGTGGCAAACAAAAAGGATCTCGTAGTGATGCTCGCTCGCCCATCCCGTCGCAGTACCCGTGTTCAGCCTCAGCAGCGCATGGACGCCGATCCGGCGCTGTGGTTGCTCAAGCCCCTGGCGCAGGCGATTGCCTTGTGTCTGGTGGCAGGCAGTGCCGAGGCGGCGACTGCGTTCAGTTCGGGATGGTTCGCCGCCAAGGGCGCGGCGCAACAGGCCGCCGCAGCGCGCCCGAGCGTGGGCGGATTGCCGGGGATGACGCCAACGCTGGCGCAGCAGCAAAAGGCCAATCAGCAGCTGCAACGCTCGATTCAGACCTTGAACAACACGGTGGCCGCGATTGCGGCGCAACAGGCGGCGCAGGCGGCCGGTCGTGCGGCGGCGCTGGGCACGGTGCAGTTTGTGCCTGATGGTCTGGGCGAGGGCGGTCTGAAGGTCGATAACAGCCTCACGCAAGGTTGGCAGAACGCCAAGGGCCCGCAGCAGACTCAGGTTGATGGCAAGACCACGGTGAAGATCGAGCAGACCGCCGACAAGGCGATCCTCAATTGGGAGACCTTCAACGTCGGGCGCAACACCACCGTCGATTTCGTCCAGCAGTCGAACTGGGCGGTGCTCAACCGCGTCAACGATCCGAATGCGCGGGCCAGCCAGATTCAGGGCCAGATCAAGGGTGACGGCACGGTGATGCTGATCAACCGCAACGGCATCGTGTTCAGCGGCACCAGTCAGGTCAACGTGCGCAACCTGGTGGCGGCGGCGGCCAACATCACTGACATTCAGTTCCGCGACCGCGGCCTGTATTTCGACAGCACCGGCAGCCAGCCGACGTTCACCGAGGCGGCCGGCAAAGTGCTGGTGGAGCGCGGCGCGTCCATCGAGACCGCGCGGCCGGCCAAATCGACCGATGCCGGCGGCTATGCCTTGCTGCTCGGCAGCGAAGTGCAGAACGACGGCAGCATCAACACTGGCAAGGGCCAGACCGTGCTCGGCGCGGGGGATCGCTTTTACATCCGCAAAGGCTCGGGCACTGAAGGCAATGGTTTCTCGACGACGTTCGGCAACGAAGTCACGCCGGGCTTCAAGACCGGCAGCGCTGCCGGCAAGGTCAGCAACAACGGCCTGATTCAGGCCGCGACCGGCGACATCACCCTGACCGGCCATGAGGTCGTGCAAAATGGTGTGTTGCTGGCCAGCACCTCGGTCGCCACTCGCGGCACGATTCATTTGCTCAATCCGGCCACCGACACCCAGGGCAGCGTGACGCTGGGGCAGGGCGGCGCGACGGCGATCCTGCTCGACAGCAGCGATCTGACCGCCCTCGACAGTCAGCATCAGGCGGCGCTGACCGGCGTTACACCGAACAACCGGATTCGCAGCGATCAGTCGCGCATTGATATCCAGAGCGGCGGCAGCGTCGAGTTCCAGAACGGTTCGATCACCCTGGCCACGGGCGGCCAGGTTGCAGTGGCGGCGCAGCGTCGCAGTCTGGTGCGTGACGGCGCATTGATCGATGTCTCCGGTGCCATCGGCGTGAAAGTCGCGATGGAATCCAACAGCATCAAGATCAACGTCCAGGGCAACGAGCAGCGCGATGCTTCGGTCAATCGCGACAAGGGTGCGCTCAACAGCAATGACATCTGGGTCGATGTGCGCGAACTGGTCTACGTCCCGGCCGGCACTAACGGCTACGCCACGGATCGCTGGTACACCGCTGGTGGTCTGCTGGAGGTCGGCGGTTACCTCGGCACCCAGGGCCACAGCGTCGGCGAGTGGATGGCTCAGGGCGGCATGGTCAGTTTTGCCGGCAATGACGTGGTGACCGAGAAGGGCTCGCTGATCAACCTGTCCGGCGGCACGCTGGATGTACAAAGCGGCGAGATTCGCCAGAGCTGGCTGCGCGGGGCCGACGGGCGCCTGTATGAGGTCTCAAAGGCACCGGGCGATCTGCTCTACACCGGGCTGTACAAAGGCTTTGAAGACAGCAGTGAACGCTGGGGTCAGACGAGTTATTACTACAACCCGTTGATTGCGCCGTCCAGTCGTCGGGAGTCGGGCTACACCGTGGGACGCGATGCCGGGCAACTGGTGATCGGCACCCGCAACGCTGTGCTCGAAGGGCAAATGCTTGGCGAGGTTTATCAGGGCGAGCGCCAGATCCAGGCACCGCGTGCCGTACTCGATGGCTATGTGCAGAGTCAGACGGCGCTGGCGCGGCGCGGGCAGTTGATTGTCGGCAGTTATGACCCGGCGTACGTGGCGGCTTCCGGTGGTTTGCTCTACGGCCTCAACCCATTGTTCGATCAGGTGCAGGTCGGCGGCGAACGGCCCGTTGACGGCAATGATCGGGATCTGACTGGCGCCGTATCCGATGCGCGCAACGGCAAGCTGTTCCTCGATGCCGGGCAACTCAGTGACTGGCAACTGGGCACGCTGAAAGTGGCGGCCAAGGAACGGATCAACGTCCAAGGTGCCGTCACCGTCGACAATGGCGGCGACATCACCCTTTACGGGCCGGACGTGCAGGTCAACGCAAACCTGACCGCGCGTGGCGGCAGCCTGCATCTGGGCAATGTGCTCAATCAGCTCAACACCGATCGCCTCACCGACACCCGACTCGTCGCGCCGACCGGCAAGGCTACCCGCGTGAGCGTGGCTGAAGGGGCACAACTGGACACTCGCGGTCTGTGGAGCAACCTGCGCACCAACCCGGACGATACCGCCAGCCTGGCGTATCTGGATGGTGGCGTGGTGTCGATTCGCAGCAGCGGTGACATCGAGATCGGTGCCGGCAGCCTGCTGGACGTGTCTTCCGGCGGGGCGATTCTGGCTAATGGCAAGACGCGCGGCGGCAAGGGTGGTGACGTGACGCTGGAGGCCGGCGCCTTGACCGCGTCGGGTGACAGTCATCTGACTCTGGACGGCCAGCTGCGGGGTTACGGTGTGTCTGGCGGCGGCCGTTTGTTTCTGCAGACCGGCGATGTGCTGATTGGCCAGACCGATAAGCGTCAGGCCGACTCTGTGTTGCAGCTGACGCCGACGCTGTTTGAAAAAGGCTTCTCGACCTACAACCTGATTGGCCTGAACCGGATGGAAGTGACGGATAACACCGTCATTGATGTGTCGATGCCGGTCTATCGCTTCAGCGAGGCGGCCGCCAATCAGGTCAGCGGTGCCGCGCCGCAGCGGGCACTGGAGCTGTGGACGCCGCCGCTCTATCAGGAAAATCCGACCAAGGCCCAACTGACGCAGCGTGCCGGTGCCAGCCTGACGCTGCAGGCCGGTAGCAGCGAAGTCAGGTTGCTCGATCCTGCGCACACGACCCTGAGCCTCGGCCAGGGCTCGCGCATCAGCGTCGACCCCGGGCAGAGCATCAACTTGCGCGGCGCGGGACAGATCACCCTCAATGGCGAACTGAATGCCTGGGGTGGCACCCTCGACATTCGCCAGCAACAGTTCGGTTTGAACGACGTCGCCGACAACTCACAACTGGCTGACAACGCAGCGCACAACCGCTCGATCTGGATCGGCGAACACGCAGTGCTGGATGTGGCTGGCCGCGCGGCCACGGCGGTGGATGCGCTGGGTCGTACTTACGGGCTGGTGGGCAAGGGCGGCACGATCATCGTCGGCGGTGAAATCGATGCGAAAAAAGCCACGGCGACATCGGCCGATGCCTATGTGATCGTGCGTGAGGGTGCACGACTCGACGCGTCCGGTGCTCAAGCCACGCTGGATATCGCCGGGCAGGGCCCAACGCCGATAGCCACCGATGGTGGACGAATAAGCCTGAGCTCCTATAACGGACTGTTCATCGATGGCAGCCTGCGTGCAGTCGCCGGTGGTGCGCGCGCAGCCGGCGGGCGTCTGGACATTGCACTGGAGACGCCGCTCTACGACCTCAACCTCGCCGCCAATACAGTGCGTGCCGCCAGGGAAATCATCCTTGGACAGGACGCAGGCAAGTCCCAGCTGCCGCAGGATCTGCAACCCGGTGCCGCTGCTTCAGCCTTGCAATACGGTCGTGCCCGCCTGGGCGCCAATCAGTTGATGGCCGGCGGTTTCGACAACCTGAGCCTGCTGAGCAATGGTTTGCTGTCGTTCGACGGCGATGTCGATCTGCACAGCCGCCAGAGCCTGAGCCTGTATGCCGGCGCGTTGGCGTTGGCCGACGGCGCCAGAGAGACTGCGCGGATCAATCTGTCAGCGCCGTATCTGCGGTTGTCGGGGACCGGCAAATACTTCGACGCGCCGGGTTATCTGCGCCCGCGAGTCATGAACACTCCGACGACCCAGGTGGCACCCGCCACGTTCAACGCCACGGCGGACCTGCTGGATCTGGGCAACAGCCTGTCGTTCGGCACGGCGGGGAAGATTGCGTTACTCAACGGTGCGGCAATCGAGGTCAGTCGGCGCGGCTTTGATCAGGTGACCTTGCACAGCCGGGGGGATCTGCGCTTTCTGGCTCCGACCGGGTACACCACTAAAACGGAGTTGTGGACGCCTGGGGACCTGAACCTGCAGGCCGCGCAAATCTATCCGGCCAGTGATGTCACTGCCGAGGTGCGGGTCGGTTATCAGAGCGTGCACCCGGGCGCCGACCCGGCGCGCACCTTGCGCATCACCCGCGCCAGGAGCGCCCCGGCCGCCGTGCCTTACTCGGTGTTTGGCGACTTGACGCTGGCTGCCGGGCACATTGAGCAGGGCGGCGTTATTCGTGCGCCGCTGGGCATGATCCGCCTGGGCGACGAGACCGTGGTCAACACCCATGACCTGCATTTGTTGCCGGGCAGTGTGACGTCGGTCAGCGCGGACGGACTGGTCATGCCCTATGGCGGCACCACCGACGGCATCGACTATCGATACGCTGGCAAATCGGTTGTGCTCAAGGGGATTACCGCAGAAACCGCCGGTGTAACGCTGACCTCGCGGTACGTCGATGTGCAGCAGGGAGCATTGATCGATTTGTCTGGCGGCGGCGACCTGCGAGGGGCCGGGTTTGTGTCCGGGCGGGGCGGCTCTACCGATGCACGCTTCAATCCGCTGGTGCGCAATGCCACCGACGGTACGTTCAGCTTGCCAGGCCTGGCCAGCAATCCGGTGTACGCCATCGTGCCCGGCAATCAGAGCACCTACGCGCCGATGCTCGCCGAAGCGGGAGCGGTTGATCCGCGCATCGGCCAGCAAATCACCCTCGGCGCCGGCGTGCCGGGGCTGGCGGCAGGCACCTATACGCTGCTGCCCTCGACATTCGCCTTGTTGCCGGGGGCGTTCCGGGTCGAGGTCAACGGCCAGGCCGCAGCGGGTGTCACGCCTGGCGCGTTGCCTTTGCGCAATGGTTCATGGACCAGCTCGGGGTTGATGTCGATCGCCAACACCGGGCTGCGTGACAACCTGGCCAGCCAGGTCATCCTGACCTCGGCCGATGTCGTGCGCCGTTATTCGCAGTACAACGAAACCGGTTTTACTCAATTCGTCCGCAGTGACGCTGCACGGCGTGGCGTGCCACGGGCGTTGGCGCCGATGGATGGCAAGTCGCTGAATCTGTACTTGATGTCGGGCGCCGAGCAGGGTATTGCGCTGGATTTCGCCGGACAGGTGTTGTTCAAACCGGCCACTGGCGGCGTGGTTGGGACGGCGGTGGTGAGGGGCGCGCGGGATGTCGAACTGCTCGGCGACGGGCATCGGCGTACCGAGGGTTTCAGCGGCGTGTCGCTGTATGCCGACAGCCTCAACAGATTGGGTGCAGGCCGTCTGACCATCGGCGCGCAACCGGCGATCGATTACAACACGGCGGGCAATATCGTTTCGTTCATCGGTGATACATCGAATATCACCCTGCGTGAGGGCGCCATGCTGTCTGCGCCTGAAGTGCTGCTGCGTACCACCAGTACCCGTGGCAGCATCACGCTCGAAGCCGGTTCGGGGATCAACACTCTGGGGCGCGGCGACGCACCGTACGATTCATCCGCAGGCTTTATCTATGCTCCGGGCACGGCAGGTCTGCTGGTGGTCTCGAACGGTTGGACCAACGTGCTCGCGCCATCGTTGTCGACCCCTACCTCCGGCGCGGGGGATATTCGCATCGGCAACTGCCCGACGAACGCCTGCACCAACCCGACGCTGCTTTACTCCAATGGCAGCATCACGGCCGCTACAGACAAACAGTTCGAGCTCGACGAAACGGTACGCTTCGGTACTCGCCATCTGACGCTGGCGGTGGGGACGATCAATGCCGGCAGTGCCGAGGCCTTGAGTGCCGCCGGCAGTCGCGTGCCGACCGGCCTGACCCTGAACCAGAACGTGCTCGACCGGCTGTTGCGCGGTGATACGCAGTTTGGCGCTCCGGCCCTGGAGACCTTGAGCCTGACCAGTCGCGATGCCTTCAATTTCTATGGCACTGTCAGCCTCGACACGCTGGATCGGCAGACCGGCGTCAGCAAACTGCAGAATCTGATACTCAGCACACCGGCCATTTATGGCTTGGGCCAAGCCGCAGACGTTGCGAGCATCCGCACTGCGAATCTGGTCTGGAACGGCGCCACGCAAGCGCCCGCTGCTGTCATCTCTGGCGGCGCCGGCACCGGTCAGGGCACACTCGACATTCAGGCCCAGCGCATCGAATTCGGCTACGGCCCCAACCCGCAGGCCAGTGGACTGGAGCAGAACGATCGCCTGGTGCTGGGCTTTGCCAACGTCAATCTGACCGCCAGCGACCACATCACCGCCAACCACAAAGGCAGCCTTGCGGTGTATCAGGCGCAAGGCGCTTTCGACCCGGTCGGGGGCTATGCCTACAGCGGCGGCAACCTCAACCTGCGCACCCCGTTGCTGACGGGGGAGGCGGCCTCGGTGAACCTGCTCAAGGCCGGTAACAACCTGACTCTCACGGGCGCCGGTACCCCAGCGGCGGCCAATGTCCTGGGCGCGGAACTGACGCTCGATGCGCGTAATGTCACGCTCGACAGTCGCATTGCTCTGGCCAGCGGCAAACTGGTGATCAAATCGGCAGAAGACCTGACCCTGAACAGTGGCGCCTACCTGGATATGGCCGGGCGTACCCTGGCGTTCAACGATGTGAACAAGTACAGCTGGGGCGGTGATGTGGCGCTGTACAGCAGCCACGGCAATATCCGTCAGCTCGGGGGCTCAAGCATCGACCTGTCGGCGCAGAACAATCAGGCCGGCAATCTCAGCGCCATCGCCTTGGCCAGCGATGCCGGGATGGTCGATCTGCAGGGCCAGATCCTCGGCGCCAGCAGCGGCATTTATGACGCGGGTGGCACATGGGTGCCGTACAAGGCCGGTGGCGTGGACATCCGCGCGCAACACTTGAATGGCGATCCGAGCCAGCAATTTGCAGCCCTTAACCAGCGCTTGAACGCAGGGCAGGTTTTTGGCAGCCGCAGCCTGCAACTCAAGCAGGGCGATCTGTTGATCGGCGACGGGCTCAAGGCCGGTGAGGTCAATGTCTCGGTGGACAACGGTAGCCTGACCGTCGCGGGGCTTGTCGACGCGAGTGGTTCAAGGGTTGGTTCGATTCGTCTGTCGGCGAAGAACGGCCTGACCGTGACTGGCAGCGCCGTGCTCGACGCCCATGGCCGTGTGCTGCGGGTCGACAGCTACGGAAAAATCATCGATGCACCGAACCGGGCGATGGTCGAGCTCAACTCCGGCGCCGGAACGCTGACGCTGGGCTCCGGCGCACGGATCGATCTGCGCCACGGCACCGACGCTGCACCGGGGCCATTGCCCGGGCAGTCCGATGGATTGCCGCGCGGTACGCTGGAGTTGAACGCACCACGTCTGGCCGGCGGCGACATCGCCATCGATGCCAGCGGCGCACTGAACATTCAGGGCGCCCGTTCGATCGGGCTCAATGCCACGCGCCGTTACAGCGATGCCAGCGACGGTGCAGACCCGGCGGCCAGCGGACGTCCGTATCAGGTGATCGATCAGGCCTACCTTGACCGCATCCATGGCGACAACACGGCGTTCATCGATGCCGCGTTGCTCAACAGCAACCTGCTGCAGAACAAACTGGCCGGCCTGAACAATGCGTCCTATGCCGATGCCTTCCATCTGCGACCGGGTGTCGAGATCGTCAGCAAAACCGCCGACGGCGATCTGGTGATGCAGGGCGATGTGGATCTGTCCGGTTACCGCTATGCCAGTCTCAATCCGCATACGCAGAAAACCGCAGCCTATGGCTCTGGCGAGTCTGGCAGCCTGGTGATTCGCGCCGGCGGCAATCTCGATATCCACGGCAGCCTCAACGACGGTTTTGCACCGCCACCCGAGACGGTCGACGATGCGGGCTGGAAACTGTTGCCGGGGATTCAGCCGTTCGGCGGTGATCTGGTGGTGCCGGGTGCAGGCGTCACACTGGCGGAGGGCACGCTGTTCCCGGCGGGCGTCACGCTGAACTACGACGTGCCGCTGCAAGCGACGACCCTGGCCGCTGGCACGTTGTTGCCAACCGAAGCGACCTTGGCCGCGCCGTACACGCTGGGCGCCGGTACGGTACTGGCAGGCGCGGTTCACGATGCCTCGGGCCAGTTGATTTTTGCCGCTGGAACGCTGCTGACCGACAACTTCACATTGCCGGGCGGCAGCCGCCTTGGCGCGGGTATTCGCTTGAATGACGTCACGTCTGTCAAAGCGATTCGCTGGCCTAAAGGCGTGCCGTTGCCGGGGAGCGTCGAAGCCGGTACCAACGCGATCAAAGGCGTGCGCTTGAGTGGATCGCTGGCATTGCTGCGCGGTTCTTTGATTCCGTCGATGACCGACGTGGTGCTGGCCGATGGGACGGCCTTTATCGAGTTGCGGCCATTGAACGGCAACCAGCAGGGGCGCAACTGGGCCGTTGCCAGCCTGTTACCGGCCGGCAGCGCGTCCTGGTCGATGCGGGTGGTGGCGGGGGCCGATTTGGGTGCCGCTGATACGCGTGCGATCAAGCCGGTTTCCAGCGACGGCAATCTGCGTCTGGCCGACACTCATTACGGGCTCAAAGTCACTGAAAAGGCACCAACCCTGGTCTGGGGTGAAGGCAACCTGGGTGGCTTCACCCCGGGCGAACCAGTGCCTGACGAGCTCAAGGAATGGTGCGACTGGGCACCGAACTCCTGCGTTTCTGCACCGCGATGGACGTGGGCACCGGACAACTGGATGGGCATGCCCCCGGGGTCACCGATAAGCGATGACGACGTGCTTGCCTGGTGTGGGTCTTTCCCTGAGCTGTGCGTGGAAAACAAACCGGGCATCACCGTCAGGACCCGCACACAGATGTTCAGCGTACTGCGTACCGGTACCGGGGATCTGGACGTGCTCGCCGCCGGTGATCTGAGCATGGACTCACCGTTCGGCGTCTATACCGCCGGCACCCAATCCGAAGAGATCGATCCGCGCTTCAACCAGCCGCGCGGACGTCTGTCGGACAACGGTTCGGTGCTGGGCAGTGCCGGCAGCGATTACGAGCGGTGGGTCACAGGCAACGACAGTCTGTATCAGGCCTGGTACCCGCAAATGGGCGGCAACCTGACCATCAACGCCGGTGGTTCGATTTCGGGGGATGTGCTGGGTCGGCGTGGCCCTTCGGCAACCCTGGAAACACCTGAGCAAGTGCCCAGTGTGGCGGTGGGCAACTGGCTCTGGCGTCAGGGGACCGGCAACAGCGATGTGCCGACGGCGTGGTGGATCAACTTCGGCAGTTATGCGACTCAGCCGTTGCCGGATCAAGGCGTCGATACCGGGCCGTTCCTGGTTGGCTTCACCGGTTTCGGCACGTTGGGTGGCGGCAACATCAGCCTGCGCGCAGGTGCCGATGGGGGCATGGTCAAGGCGTTGGGCGAAAACTCCAACACCAATCTTTACCCCCGTGGCCAAGGCTTGATCGTGGCGGTCGGGAGTACCGGGCGCGTCGGCGACGATGGACGGCTGCAATTGACCGGTGGCGGTGACATGGACATCCGCATCGGCGGTTCGCTCAATCCGTCGTTGCAGGCCCGGGCCGGCAACAGTGGCGTGGGAGTCCCCCGACACGACCTGCAAGGCGCTCTGATCAACCTGCGCGGCGCGGCCCGACTGACTGGCGGGGCGCTGGGTGGAATCAATCTGCAGTACGGCGCAGCCTCCTATGTGCAGGACCCACGCGAAGTCCGACCGTTTGACCCGTTCACATCCACCGCTGGCAGTGCCTCCGGCGGCCTGGTCTTGATCCCTGGCGACTCGGGCATGAGCCTCAATACCCGCGGCGACCTGGTGCTGGGTGGCGCGGCGGACCCGGGCCGGGTTCGGTTGCAGAACTCGACGCCGTTCACCACCGCTGACGGTGTTGTGCATGACGGGGGCGGATTGAGTGGTTTCTCGCTATGGACCGATCACACGGCTATCGATCTGTTTTCGGCTGGAGGCAACCTGACGCCAAGTACACAGCTGGGCGAGGTTGACGGGCAGGGGCCCATGATCGGGCGAAACACATCTCCCACCGATGGGCGCTTCGTATATCCGTCGATCCTGCGTGCGGTGGCGGCCCAGGGCTCGATTTATGCCGGGCCGTCGGCGACCTACATGCAAGGCAGCGGATTTTTGCCGGCCACAGCGTACTCCTTGTTGCTGGCGCCCTCGAAGGCAGGGCAACTGGAGCTCCTGGCGCAGGATTCGATCTATGCCGGTGGCTACGCAATCAACCAGTCGGGCGCCAGTCCGTCGGCCATCGCTACGCCATTCACGCCGGCCTTCAATGGCTACGGTAACAACACATCGAAAACGCCGATCATGACCAACCGTGGCAGTGATGGGGTTTCACCCGATAAAAACTTGCGATATCCGCTGTTTGCTTTCAGTGCCAACAGTTACTCGGGTTTGAGTGAGGTGCAGGCGCCCGCACGGTTCTATGCTTTGACCGGTGATCTGGTGGGGGTGCGCAGTGGTGAAACACTGACGTTCAGCCTCTCCAAACGTACCTGGTACGAGGCGGCCAGCCCTGTCTGGATGCTGGCAGGGCGCGACGTCGTGGCTTCCGGTACCTTTCTCGGGCAACCGACCACGGCGCCCAACGGCGAGATGGGGTTACCGAATACAGAGGGTGTCGCCTCGACCGGCAATCTGTTCGTGCACAACAATTCACGGGATATTTCCCGGGTCTCGGCAGGGCGCGACATCCTCTACAGCAGCTTCGAAATCGCCGGCCCGGGTGTGCTGGACATCAAGGCAGGGCGCAACATCCTGATGGAGGACCGTGCCAGCATTACCAGCATCGGACCGATTCTGGCGGGGGACAACCGCCCCGGCGCCAGCCTGGTGATGCAGGCCGGTACGGGCGTACAGGGAGCGGATTATTCGCGGTTCATCGCCCGTTACCTGAACCCGCAGAACCTCGCGGACCCGAACGCATCCCTCAACGGGCAACCGGGCAAAGTGGTCAAGACTTACCTCGATGAACTGCAGAGCTGGCTGACCCTTGGCTATGGCTTCAGCGGCAACGCCGAACAGGCGCAAGCCTTCTTCGCTGCACTGCCGAGTACCGAGCAGGCGATCTTCGCCCGTCAGGTGTATTTCGCCGAGCTGCGTGCTGGTGGCCTGGAATACAACGATGTCGACGGCCCGCGCAAAGGCAGTTATCTGCGTGGTCGCAACGCCATTGCTTCACTGTTCCCGACCGTCGATGTGGCCGGCAATCCGATCCGCTATGACGGCGATATCACGATGTACGGCGGCGCAGGGGTCAAGACGCTGTTCGGTGGTGACATCCAGATGCTCACCCCGGGCGGTGGTCAGGTGTTCGGCATCGAGGGCGCGGCGCCGCCATCCACGGCGGGCATCATCACCCAGGGCTCGGGCAACATTCAGCTCTATTCCCAGGGCAGCATTCTGCTGGGACAGAGCCGGATCATGACCACGTTTGGCGGCTCGATCCTTGGATGGTCCGCCGAGGGCGACATCAACGCCGGTCGCGGTTCGAAAACCACCGTGGTCTACACCCCGCCCAAACGCGTGTACGACACCTGGGGCAACGTGACCCTGTCGCCATCGGTGCCGAGCACCGGCGCAGGTATCGCCACGCTCAACCCGATTGCCGAAGTGGCACCGGGGGACATCGACCTGATCGCGCCGCTGGGCACCATCGATGCGGGCGAGGCGGGCATTCGCGTCTCGGGCAACGTCAACATCGCCGCGCTGACGGTGGTCAACGCCGCCAACATTTCGGTGCAGGGCAAGGCGACCGGCGTGCCGGTGGTGTCGGCGGTCAACACCGGGGCGATCACCTCCGCCAGTTCCGCCGCGTCGTCGGCGACCCAGGCGGCGGAAGACGTTGCCCGTCAGCAACAGGCCGCGTCGCGCCAGAACCAGGCTTCGGTGTTCACCGTGCAGGTACTGAGCTTCGGCAACGAACAACTGGCCCCGACCCGCGACGGCGCCAGCCGCGCACCGACGCCGGGCTACAACCCCAACAGCCCGGTGCAGGTGCTGGGCGCCGGAGCGCTGGATGAACAGGCGAAACAGCAGCTGACCGAAGAGGAGCGGGGACAGCTGACGTTGTAAAGGACTCTCGTGTAGTACGCTTCGGGCGGCCGTTTGGCCGCCCTTTTTTTATGTTGCTGAAGTTGAGGGGTATTTTTGTCGGGCGTGAAGCACCCTCAGTATTTTGATATGGCCATTCACTCGATAAACCAGCAGATAGTTCGGATGAATCACCATTTCGCGAGTGCCAGGTACTCGGCCGGGTCGGTAACCATAAGGTATTGATGAAAGTCGCTGTGCTGCTGCACCCACCTTGTTTCTTAGCGAAATTGAAGCGTTGGTGTTGTGTTGCTCGATGTATTTGAAGATATCAGCCAGTTGACGCGAGGACTTGCTGCTCCATTCAAGCAGCAGAGCGGCGCTTCCTGCGCATCTCTTCCAGTATCTGGTCGAGCATTGCCATAACTTCATCATGGGGAATGCCAGGACTTGGATCATCAAGTGCATCCTGTACCTCCGCACGAAACCAGCGATCGTAGCTCTCTGCCTCTTCTTCGGATTCGAAGTCAGCGTAAAACGGGGAATGCAATATGCTCATAGTGATCTCCGTGATCAATTTCAGCAGTTTAAGGGGGAATGGCCCATTGTCGTCACTGGCAGACGATGCGCCCCATGAGCCCTTGAGGAACCATGAGGTAGCGGGACCCAGTATCTGCAAGTCCCCCTTTCAAATCTGCCGGACGTTTCCCATCGTTGTCCGGCAATCTCGACCGCCGCTGTAGGCCTATTCCTCCCCTCTGTTTTTCAGGTTTCCAGCCTACAAATCCGCGCGCACCTTCCTACAAATGCACTCAGAACGCATACGGAATACTCACCTTCGCCCACAACATTTCCCCCTCTGGCCGGTTCTCCACGTCGAATTCTTTGGCCCAGCGGATCTCGGCGCTGGCGTACTTGAGGAAGGTGAAGTGCAGCGCCGGGCCGATGGCGAAGACCTTGCCGCGTACGCCGTCATCAACGTCCTGGCCGGCGAATTGCACGGTGTGGCCGAACTGTTTGTCGTCGGTGGTCTGCTTGAGGTAGTAACCGTTGATACCGAGCATCAGGTCGTCGGTGATCTTGTAGCTGGCCGAGTAATCGAAGTGGAAGATCTGCCCGGACTTGTAGTCGGTGTCCTTGTTCTTCTCGTTAAAGCTGTAGGTGGTCTTCATCGACACCTCGGTGCGCTCGGTCGGCAACCAGGTGAAGGAGAACAGCGGTTTGTAGGTGTAGAAATTGTTGCTGGTGTTGGCCAGCCGATCCACGCTGTATTCGCCGGTGGGCACGGTGATTTCCACGGCGGCGCCGAGGGTCAGGTCCTTGCCCATGTCCCACAGGATGATCGGTGCGATGGTGGTATCGCCCATGCCTTCGCGGGTGTCGCTCAGGCCGAACACCGAGACTTCCTGTTTGAGCCACGGCTGGGCGATGTAACCGGCCAGACGTCCGCCTAAAATCCGCACCGGGCTCAGGTAATCGAGACGCGGGATGACGGCGGTGGATTCGATCTCGACATTCGGCACCTTGCCGCCGAGCGAACTGATGTTGAGCTTTCGTGACTTGTAGTGGTTGTAGTAGAGGTTGAAGGCGACCATGTTCTCCGGAAGGCTGTCGACTTCCAACGGCAGCATGAAAAAGCCGTCGGTGCCGGGGCCGATGTTGTCGACGCCGGCTTCGGTGGCCAGTGCTGGCAGGGTCGCGGCGCAGCCGAGCAGGCTCAGCGCCAGTCGCACAGGGAATGTCGCGCGGTTCGGGGTCATGTCCGTCCTCATTATTATTGTGTTTGGGCGCAACGCCGGCACGCAGGACGCCCGGCCACTATAGAAATAAGCCCTTGGCGCACGACAGGGCAGGGTATTGGCGGACACGTAAGGGGACTTCTGCGGACAGCCCGCCAACCCTGTGCTAACTTCCTTCGACATAACCGGTTACAAAAATAACAATTCAGCGTGATCCGGAATGTCAGCCTCCATGAACGTAAAAGTCCAAGACCCGACCTTCGAACTGGCGCTGGTGTCGCCATTTCTCCTGCAAACCCTGGCCGAAGTCGCCGCCAACAAGGGCATCGAGCCGCAGAGTCTGTGCCGTGGCCTGGGTTTTGATTTCGAGGATTTGCAGGATCCGGCGCAGAGGATTTCCTATCGCCAGGCCGTGGCCATGATCCAGCGTGCGCTTAAAGCGTTGCCCAATCAGGGGCTGGGCCTGTGGGTCGGTGCGCAGAATGTGCTCGGTACGCTGGGGCTGCTGGGGCACGTGCTGTCGCTGTGCAAGACCTTGCGCGATGCGTTCGAAATCGGGGTCCGGCATCAGCACACCTCCGGTGGGATCGTGGTTTCCAGCGTCGATGTGGTGGGCGATCAGGTGTACGTCGACGTCGAATGCCGCCTGCCGTTTGCCGAGGTGCAGGTGTTTGCGGTGGAAGAGTTTTTCGCCAGCCTGCTGGTCTATGGCCGGGCGCTGGTGGGCGAGACGTTCAAGCCGATTGCCGTGGAGTTCATGCACGCCGCGCCGGACTACGTCGATGAATACCGGCGGCTGCTGGGGCCGGAGGTGCGCTTCGGGTGCCTGCACAATCGCATGCTGATCGACGTGCAGTGGCTGGATGTGAACCTGCCCAACCACCATTCGCTGGCGCTGCGTCAGGCGGTCAAGTTGCTGGAACTGGAGGCGGCGCAGGTTCATCAGAAACTCGATCTGATCCAGGCTGTGGAGCGGGCGATTGCGCGGGATCTGAGTCGGGGCAGTCACATTGAAAAGATTGCTGGTGACTTGAACATGAGCAGCCGTACTTTGCGTCGGCGGCTGACTGAGCATTCGTTGACTTTTGAAGCGTTGCTGGAGCAAGTGCGGCAGGCACGCACCATGAGTTTGCTGGCCAATCCTGAGATGCCGATCGAGCGGATTACCGAGGAAGTCGGCTACAGCGACGTGCGCAGTTTTCGCCGGGCGTTCAAGCGTTGGACGGGGAAGAGTCCGAGTGCGTGGCGCATGGAGAGTTCTTTGATTTGACTTGAGACCGATACCTCTCACCCCAGCCCTCTCCCCGAGGGAGAGGGGGCCGACCGAGTTGTCTTGCGCGATACATCGACCTGAAAATTCTGTGTCGATTATGGATTCACCATCGTTCGTTCAGGTCGGCGTACCTCCTCAATTTTCCCCAATCAATTCCCTCTTCTTCCGGGAGAGGGCTAGGGTGAGGGGGCGCTTTTGAGGCCATTCAACTCCACACAAACCCTCCGGCTACAGTTAAACTCCGCGCTCTTTCCAAGGAGTCGACATGAGTTACTACCAGCCGGGCATTCTCGCCACCCCTGTTCCGCCGCAAGCACGTCACCTGTTTTTCGCCCTCGAGTCGGTTGAAGCGCTGCCGCAGGCGATCGACAACCTGCTGAACCTGGTGGACGGCAAGTCGGCGGTGGTCGGTTTCGGTGAATCCCTGGCCAAGGCCCTGAATGTGAACATCGACGGCCTGCGCAGCTTCCCGGCGCTGACCGGCGTTGGCGTGGAAAACCCGTCGACCCAGCACGCCCTGTGGGTCTGGCTGCACGGTGTCGATCGTGGCGATCTGCTCAATCGCAGCACCGCACTTGAGGCCGCACTGGCCCCGGCGCTGCGTCTGGTGCAGATGCAGGAAGCCTTCCGCCACAAGGACGGCCATGACCTCACCGGTTATGAAGACGGCACCGAAAACCCGCATGACGAAGCCGCTGTCGCTGCCGCACTGCAAAGTGAAGGCGCCGAGGGTCTGGTCGGTGGCAGCTTTGCCGCGATCCAGCAATGGCAGCACGACCTCAAGGGTTTCCATGCGCTGTCCGCCGAGGACAAGGACAACATCATGGGTCGTCGCCTGAGCGACAACGAAGAGATCGACGATGCCCCGGTGTCCGCCCACGTCAAGCGCACCGCCCAGGAAAGCTTCGCCCCGGAAGCCTTCGTCGTGCGTCGTTCGATGCCGTGGATCGAAGGCGACCGCGCCGGCCTGATGTTCCTGGCGTTCGGCTTCTCCCTCGATGCCTTTGAAGCGCAACTGCGCCGCATGAGCGGTCTGGAAGACGGCATCACCGACGGTCTCTATCGCATCAGCCGGCCGATCACCGGCGGCTACTACTGGTGCCCGCCGCTGCAAAACGGTCACCTCGATCTGCGCGCACTGCGCATCGGCTGAGGCACAAGAATGAACGTGGTGCGTTGGGGCATGATCGGTTGCGGCAGCGTCGCTGAACGCAAGAGCGGACCGGCCTTCTACAAGGCGCCCGGTTCGGCGTTGGTCGCAGTGATGGGGCGCCGCCTCGAAGCCGTGACCGATTACGCCGCGCGCCACGGCATCGATCGGACTTACACCGACGTCGATGCCTTGATCAACGACCCCGAGGTGGACGCGGTGTACATCGCCACGCCACCCGACAGCCACCACGCCTACAGCCTGAAAGTCGCCGCCGCCGGCAAGCATTGCTGCGTGGAAAAACCCATGGCCCTCAACGCCGGGCAAAGCCGCGAGATGCAGCAGGTGTTTGCCGATGCCGGCCTGCACCTGTTCGTTTCCTATTACCGTCGTTCACTGCCGCGTTTCCAGCAGGTTCGGCAATGGCTGGAGCAGGGGCGCATCGGCGAGGTGCGGCATCTGAGCTGGACGCTGACCAAGGCGCCATCGCCCAAGGATCTGGACGGTAGCGCAAACTGGCGCACCGATCCGGCGGTGGCCGGGGGCGGGTACTTCGCGGATCTGGCCAGCCACGGTTTTGACCTGTTCCAGTACCTGCTCGGCGACATCGTTGAGGTCGCCGGCTTCACCGCACGTCAGGCCGGGCTTTATGCGGCGGAGGATGCGGTCAGCGCCAGTTGGCGATTCGCCTCGGGCGCATTGGGCATGGGCTGCTGGAGCTTTGTCGCGGACCGGCGCGAAGATCGGGTCGAGATCATCGGCAGCCAAGGGCGGATCGGGTTTTCGGTGTTCGACGAGCATCCGGTCGAACTGCACGCCGATGAACACATCAGCCTGGAAATCCCTCACCACGAACACATCCAGTGGCACCACGTACTGGGCATGAATGCGCAGATTCGCGGTGAGTCGCAGCACCCCGCAGTCGCCGCCGAAGCCCTCAAGACCGATTGGGTCATGGATCAGATCCTCAAGCGCCACTGAAGGCGCATCTAAGGTTATGCCCAAACAATATTTCTCAAGCTTGTCATAACGTCTCTAAGATCACATCATAACTCGTTATAACAAGTGATCCCGTGATGACCGATAACGTTCTCTCCCTTGGCAGCGTTCCTCTGCACACCCAACTGCGCGACGTGCTACGCGCCCGGATTCTCGACGGCGAATACCCGCAAGACAGCCAGATGCCGTCCGAAAGCGAGCTTGGCACGCTGTTCAAGGTCAGCCGCATCACCGTGCGCCAGGCCCTGGGCGATCTGCAGAAAGAAGGGCTGATCTTCAAGATCCACGGCAAAGGCACCTTCGTTGCCAAACCCAAGACCTTTCAAAACGTCAGCACCCTGCAAGGCCTAGCCGAGTCCATGACCGGCCGTGGCTACGAGGTGATCAACCGCCTGCGCAGCTTCAAATTCATCGCCGCCGACAAACTGGTCGCCGAGCGTTTGCAGGTCGCCGAAGGCGAAATCGTCGCGCAGATAAAGCGTGTACGGCTGATCAACCGCGAGCCGATTTCGCTGGAAATTACCTATCTGCCCAAAGCCGTCGGCGAGCGGCTGGAGAAGGCCGATCTGGTCACCCGCGACATCTTCCTGATCCTCGAAAACGACTGCGGCATCGCCCTCGGCCACGCCGATCTGGCCATCGACGCAGTGCTGGCCGACAGCGACCTGACCCAGGCGCTGAACGTCGAGGCCGGCTCGCCGATCATGCGCATCGAACGGCTGACCCATGACGCCAACGGCCAACCGCTGGACTTCGAACACCTTTACTACCGTGGCGATGCGTTCCAGTACCGCCTGCGGATCGACCGGCAAAAAGGGGCCTGAACATGACCCGCAATACTCTCGAACAGGAATACGACATCGTCGTGATCGGCGGCGGCACTGCCGGCCCGATGGCCGCGATCAAGGCCAAGGAAAAGAACAAGGAACTGCGCGTGCTGCTGGTCGACAAGGCCAACGTCAAGCGCAGCGGCGCGATCAGCATGGGCATGGACGGCCTGAACAACGCGATCATCCCCGGCCATTCGACGCCCGAGCAGTACACCAAGGAAATCACCATCGCCAACGACGGCATCGTCAATCAGGCGGCGGTGTATGCCTACGCCACCCACAGCTTTGAAACCATCGAGCAGCTCGACCGCTGGGGCGTGAAGTTCGAGAAGGACGAGACCGGCGATTACGCGGTGAAGAAAGTCCACCACATGGGCGCCTACGTGCTGCCGATGCCGGAAGGGCACGACATCAAGAAAGTCCTGTATCGTCAGTTGAAGCGGGCGCGGGTGAGCATCACCAATCGACTGGTCTGCACCCGTTTGCTGACCGACGAGGAGGGCGCCGTCAACGGTGTGATGGGCTTCGATTGCCGCACCGCCGACTTCCATGTGATCAAAGCCAAGGCAGTGATCCTCGCCTGCGGCGCGGCCGGGCGACTCGGTCTGCCGTCCTCGGGTTATCTGATGGGCACCTACGAAAACCCGACCAATGCCGGCGACGGTTACGCGATGGCGTATCACGCCGGGGCCGAACTGGCGAACCTCGAGTGCTTCCAGATCAACCCGCTGATCAAGGACTACAACGGGCCGGCCTGCGCCTACGTCACCGGCCCGCTGGGTGGCTACACCGCCAACAACAAGGGCGAACGCTTCATCGAGTGCGACTACTGGAGCGGGCAGATGATGTGGGAGTTCCATCAGGAACTGGAGAGCGGCAACGGCCCGGTGTTCCTCAAACTCGATCACCTGGCCGAGGAAACCATCCAGAACATCGAGGAAATCCTGCACAGCAACGAACGTCCAAGCCGCGGCCAGTTCCACGCCAATCGCGGCACCGATTACCGCACGCAGATGGTCGAGATGCACATCTCGGAAATCGGTTTTTGCAGCGGCCACTCGGCGTCTGGCGTGTGGGTCAACGAGCGGGCCGAAACGTCGGTGAAAGGTTTGTACTCGGCCGGTGACATGGCCGCCGTGCCGCACAACTACATGCTTGGCGCGTTCACTTACGGCTGGTTCGCGGGCAACAACGCGGCGGAGTTTGTCGCCGGGCGCGAGTTCTCTGCGCTGGATGCCGAGCAGATCGAGAAGGAAAAGGCCCGGGTCTACGCACCGCTGGATCGCGAGCATGGTCTGCCGCCGGCGCAGGTCGAGTACAAGCTGCGGCGCTTCGTCAACGACTACCTGCAACCGCCGAAAGTGACCAAGAAGATGGAAATCGGCCTGCAACGCTTCAGCGACATCGAACGCGATCTCGACGAGATGAAGGCCAACAACGCCCACGAACTGATGCGCGCCATGGAAACCAGCGTGATTCGCGACTGCGCCGAAATGGCCGCCCGCGCTTCGCTGTTCCGCGCCGAAAGCCGCTGGGGCCTGTACCACTACCGCGTCGATCACCCGCAACGGGACGACCGCGAATGGTTCTGCCACTGCCACCTGAAGAAGGGCGAGGACGGGCGCATGACCAGTTTCAAGAAAGCCGTCGAGCCTTACATCATCCCGCTCGACGCCGAGGAAATGCAGGCTTACGACCGCCTTCGGGTCGGCGCTTTCGCCGCTTGATGCACCACTAGAGAGAGTCCGAACCATGGCCTATCAAGCCCAGGAAATCTTCTTCCGCTCCAACGCCCCCGTCACCGTGGACGAGGACAAATGCATCGCCGAAAAGGGCTGCACCGTGTGCGTCGACGTCTGCCCGATGGACCTGCTGGCGATCAATCCGGCCACGCAAAAGGCCTACATGGCGTTCGACGAATGCTGGTACTGCATGCCTTGTGAAAAGGACTGCCCGACCGGTGCGGTGAAAGTCGAAATCCCGTATCTGCTTCGCTAAAACGCTATCCGGCAACACCGGACGCCTGATTCAACACACCCCTCGTTTCCCACCGCGCTCTGATCGCGGCGGAGACGAACATCCTAAAAATGATTCGAGGGGATTCAACCATGTTGCGTGCAGCAATCGCCGGTCTGGTACTGGCTTCGTTCACCCTGTCGGCCTCGGCCGAAACCATCCGCATTGCCATCGGCACCCAGGACACCACCATCAACTGCGCCGCCGGCGGCCTGTTGATTCGCGAGCTGGGCCTGCTCGACAAATACCTGCCTCACGACGGCGCCTACAAAGACGCCAAGTACGACGTGCAGTGGAAGAACTTCACCAGCGGCGCACCGCTGACCAATGAGATGGTCGCCGGCAAACTCGACTTCGGCGCCATGGCCGATTTTCCCGGTGCGTTCAACGGCGTGGCGTTCGAAACCGCCGGCAAACACAGCCTGTTCATCAGCGTGTTGTCGGGCAGTATCAAGGGCAGCGGCAACGGCATCGTGGTGCCGAGCGCGTCCGGCGTGCAGTCGCTGAGTGAGCTCAAGGGCAAGACCATTTCCGTACCGTTTGCGTCCACTGCCCACGGCATGTTGCTGCGCGCCGTGGCGGAGCAGGGCTGGGATCCGCTCAAGGACGTGAACATCATTGCCCAGCCGCCAGAGGTTGCGGGCTCCGCGTTGCAGGCCGGCAAGATCGACGCCCACGCCGACTTCGTGCCGTTCGCCGAACTGTTCCCGAGCCGTGGCTTCGCCCGCAAGATCTACGACGGCGCCCAGGCCAATGCGCCGACCTTCCACGGTGCGCTGGTCGATCAGGCCTACGCGAAAAAGTACCCGGAAATCGTCGTCGCCTACCTGCGTGCGAGCATCGAGGCCAATCAACTGCTGGCCGCCGAACCCGAGAAATACAGCGAACTGATCGCCAAGGTGACTGGCGTCGATGCTGAGGTCAATTACCTGTTCCACGGCCCGCTGGGCGTACAGACCCGCGACCTGAGCTGGAAGCCGGAATATCGCCAGGCCTTGGGCACCGCCATCGACACGTTGAAGTTGCTGAAGAAGGCGGATCGCGGGCTCGATCTGAATACCTTTATTGACGATCAGTACATTCGTGCGGCGTTCAAGGCTTCGAATCTGGATTACACGGCGCAACTGGCCAGCTACGCGCAGACGCCATTGAAGTCTGTCGATGCGGTGACTGGAAAAGCTATCAGCGATTTCAGTCATGTCGCGGAAATCTGGGTGCGCGGCGAGGACAAGGTCCGGCGGTATGCCTCGGCTGAGGAGGCGTTTAACGCACTGGCCGGCCTGAAGTCGGAAGGCAAGAACATCCGGGCGGTGTATGCGCAGGCGAGTGACAGCGGGATCAAGTTGCTGGCGGAGCAGGCGTGGTTTGCCAGCGATGCGAAGGGGCGCCTCAGCGCGTTTTTGCTCAAGGGGCAGGCGCAGCAATTTGCTTCGGCGCAGGGCGGGAAGGTGTTTGACTTCACCGATGCCACGACCCAGGCCGTGGCTGCACGTTAACAGCAGATCAAAAGCTCCCCCTCACCCTAACCCTCTCCCGGAGGGAGAGGGGACTGACGGTGTTGTTCTGAAGAGTTACGCCGACCTGAGATATCGAGCCGAACTCAGGTTTGAAAATCATGAACATCTGCTCGTTCTCGAGTCGGGTACAGGTTTTGAAAGGCTTGAAGATCTGCCCCCTTTCCCCCTCGCCCCCTTGGGGGAGAGGGCTGGGGTGAGGGGGTTCGATCTCAGTCATCACACGGAATTCCGATCCATGAAAATCCCGAAAGCCCGCTGGACCACCAGAGCAACCTCCATAGCGTTCTGCCTGCTCTTCTGGCAACTAGCCGCCAGCCACCACTGGAACCTCGGCCTCGTCACCTTCGCCAACGTCCCGACCCCGCTGGCCGTGATCGAAGCCGCGCTCGGCCTCGGTGACTCCGGCAAGCTCATCCAGCACCTGAGCGCGAGCCTCGGCCGGGTCTTTGCCGGTTACCTCGCGGCGCTGGTGATCGGCATCGCCCTGGGCCTGGCCATCGGCCGTTCGAAATGGGCCGAAGACCTGCTGCTGCCACCGTTGGAAGTGCTGCGCCCAATCCCCGCCGTCGCCTGGATTCCACTGGCCATCCTGATGTTCCCATCCTCCGAACTGTCGATGGTCTTCATCACCTTCACCGGCGCGTTGTTCCCGATCCTGCTCAACACCGTGCACGGCGTCGAAGGTGTCGATCCACGGCTGATCGCCTCGGCCAAAAGCCTCGGGGCAGGGCGTCGGGCGATTCTGCTGGAAGTGATCCTGCCAGGCGCCGCACCGAGCATCATCACCGGCCTCGCGATCGGCATGGGCACGTCGTGGTTCTGTCTGGTGACCGCCGAAATGATCTCCGGCCAGTTCGGCATCGGTTACTACACCTGGGAGTCCTACACCATCCAGAACTACGCCGACATCGTGGTCGGCATGTTGCTGATCGGCGTGTTGGGCATGGGCAGCAGCCTGCTGATCAAACGCTTGGGCGGGCTGTTCACGCCCTGGCATCGACCACGAGGAAAAGCCTGATGAGCGTGATGCAAACCCCGGAAGGGCGGATCGATATCCGCCAGTTGTCCATCGTCCTCGGCGAAGGTCGGCAAGCGTTCGAAGCGGTGCAGGGGCTGGATTGCCAGATCGAACCCGGCCAGTTCGTGTGCATTCTCGGCCCGTCCGGTTGCGGCAAATCGACCTTGCTCGGTGCGCTGGCCGGGCATCTGCAACCCCATGGCGGGCAGTTGAAAGTCGATGGCACCGAAGTGTCCGGCCCGTCACCGCAACGCGGCATGGTGTTCCAGCATCACACCCTGTTCCCGTGGCGCACGGTGCGCGACAACGTTGCCTTCGGCCTGAAGATGCGCGGCATCGGCAAGGCCGAGCGCCATCGCGCCGCCGATGAAATCCTCAAATTGGTCGGCCTCGAAGGTTTCGCCGAGCGCTGGCCCGATCAGCTTTCCGGCGGCATGCAGCAACGGGTGGAAATCGCCCGGGTGCTGGTCAATCGCCCCCGGCTGTTGCTGATGGACGAGCCCTTCGGCGCACTGGACGCGCTGACCCGCCTGAACATGCAGGAATTGCTGCTGGATATCTGGACGCGAATTCGCACCACCGTGGTGTTCGTCACCCATGACATCGACGAAGCGCTGTTCCTCGCTGATCGCTTGCTGGTGATGAGCGCACGGCCGGGGCGAATCATCGAAGACCTGCGTCTGGATTTCCCCCGGCCACGCAACATCGAACTGGTGACCAGCCACGAGTTTTCGCGCCTCAAGCGCCACTGCCTCGATCTGCTGCGCCACGACAACGACCGACCGCTGCCGCGCCTCAATCCGCTCGGTTTGCCTCCTGAAAACACCTTGCCGCGATTTGCCCTATGACCTCATTTTTTGCTGTGACCGATAACGACGACATTCTTGCCCTGCAACCACGCCTGACCGCTGATGACGCCGGTGTACGGCGGATTGCCCTGATCGATCTGGCCGACCTCGAAGAGCCGGACGGTCTGCTCTGGCTGGTCGAGCGCCTGGCCGAAGACCCCGCCGAAGAAGTGCGTGCCGAAGCGGCGCGTCTGTTGGAAGCCTGGGAAGACGAGCCGGTGGTTGAAGCGTTGTGCCAGGCGCTGACGGATCCGTCCCCGGCGGTGCAAGCCGCAGCGGCGCAGAGCCTGAGCCTGCTCAAGACCGAAGCGGCGGGCAGGGTGATTCTGCCGTGGACCGCCCATGCCGAAACCGGCGTACGGATTGCCGCGTTCCGGGCCTTGCGTGAATTGCGTTTCCCCGGCGCTGCACCGGCCGCGATTCAGGCGCTGAACGATGCCGACGCCAGCGTGCGGCGCGAAGCCGTCGGCGTGCTCGGCTGGCTCAAGCAACTCGACGCGTTGCCAGCCCTGGCCCGCCTGGCGAGTGATGACCCGGACACCGAAGTGCGCCGCGCCGCTACCGGCGCCCTGGGTCTGGCAAGTGACGCCGAAATACTGCCCGCATTGCGTCAGGCCTTGCAGGACCAGGCCTGGCAAGTGCGCGAAGAAGCCGCGACCACCCTCGGCAAGGTCGGCCACACTGACGCCGGGCCGGCGCTGATCGAAGCCTTGGCCGACGACTACTGGCAGGTGCGCCTGCGCGCCACCCGCAGCCTCGGGCGCCTCAAGTACGTCGCTGCCCTCGACGCCCTGATCGACACCCTCGGTCATCGCATCAGTAACCTGCGCAAGGAAGCCGCGCTGGCCCTCGGCGAATTGAACGATCGTGGGGCGGTGGCGGCGTTGCAGGCCGCGCAGGACGACGGCGACCCGGAAGTGCGCAAAGCCGTGCGGATTGCCTTGAGTCAGCTGCAATGAATCCGCTGTCGGTCGGCAATTCCCAAAGTGAACACCGGTTACGGCTGAGCTGGCCGGATGGCCGCGAGCAGTTGCTCGACCATGCCGAACTGCGCCGCCAGTGCCCGTGCTCGCAATGCCGGGCATTTCGCCTGCGGGGCTCGCCGCCCATGGTTGACCCGCGTGTGCGGGTCATCGAATTGAACGCTCAGGGCTACGGCCTGCAACTGGTGTTCAGCGATGGCCATCAGCGCGGGATTTACCCGTGGGCCTATCTGGCGCAGCTGGAGGGGATCACTGTCCCGCCGTCATCGCCGGCCGGCAGCCATGGAAAATATCCAGCCCCGGCTGATACAGCGACGTCCTGACTTCGAACAACCCGAGCACCGAATGGAACAGGTTGTCGTGGCTCAGATCCGGCTGGCTGCTTTTGCCTTGCAGGCAGGCTCGGTCGATGCCCAGTTGCGCCAGGGTGTTGTTGCCGAACCACATCACCATCGGCACATGAGTCTGGGCTTCCGGCGCCAGCGCATAGGGCGCGGCGTGCAGGTAGAGGCCGTTCTCGCCCAGTGATTCGCCATGGTCGGACACGTACAGCATCGATGTATCGAGGTGGTCCTGATTGCGTTTGAGCAGCTCGATTACCTTGGCCAGGAAATGGTCGGTGTAGAGGATCGTGTTGTCGTAGACGTTGACCAGTTCGTCATGGCTGCAACTGCCCAGCTGATTGGTGTGGCAGATCGGTTTGAAGCGCTCCATGTCCTTGGGGTAGCGCTCGTAGTATTCCGGGCCGTGACTGCCGTCGGCGTGCAGGACGATGATCGCGTTGCCCTTGAGGCTGTCGATGTAGCCTTGCAGGTCGGCCAGCAGCGCTTCGTCGAGGCAGTTGTTGCCGTCGCAGAACGGCCCCGGCTGGTTCTTCGCGATGTCGCGGTTCGGCACCCGCAGGCAGGTGCCCTTGCAGTCGCTGTTGTTGTCCAGCCACAGCACCTGCACACCGGCCCGTTGCAGGATGTCCAGCAGGCCTTCGTAGGTTTTGCCTTTCTTGTCGCTGTAGTCCTCGCGCGGGAACATCGAGAACATGCACGGCACCGACACCGCTGTCGAGGTGCCGCAGGAATGCACGTTGGTGAAATTGAGGATGTCGAGTTTGCTCAGCTCGGGATTGGTCTCGCGCTCATAGCCGTTGAGCGAGAAATGGTCGGCCCGGGCGGTTTCGCCGACCACGAACACCATCAGCGATTTCTTCTCGCGACCGGCTGCCTTGGCGCTCATTACCGCGTCTTCGCCGATGGCCTGCACCACGAAATGCTTTTTGATCCCCAGCCGCTGCTTGGTGTATTTGCTGATCGCGTAGATGTAGTTGGTCGGGTTGATGAAGTGGGTGAGCTTGTCTTCCTCGCGAAAGATCGGCGCGTAGGTCGAATAGAACGCGCCCACCGAAGCGCCGATCACCAGCACGCAGGCCGCGATCACCAGCACCTTGTTCAGCAAGCCCCGAAAGAACGGCCGATAAACCACCGGCCAGCGCCAGATCAGCACGGCCGGCAACACACCGAGCAACAACACGTAAGCCAGCAGTTTGCCGCTGAACAGCGCCGTGGCTTCCCCGGGATTGGTTTCGAACACGTTCTGGATCATCACCGTGTCGATGGTGATTCCGTATTCGTTCATGAAATACGCGGCGCAGGCGGAGAGCAGGGCCACCAGCGTGAGCGCCGGTTTCAGCGTGCAGCGAAACGACACCAGCGTCAGCAGCAGCGTGATCGCCGCCCAGAGAAACAGCCCGAAGGACGCGAAGAACGCCAGTTTGTGCGCGCCTTGCAGGGTGATCAGCGTTCCCAGCGCCTTCCAGGTCGCCAGGTTGTACAGCGCCACCAGTGCCAGCGAAAACAGCAGCACCAGGCGGGTCGGAGTGATGGACGGTAAACGCAGTCCTTTGCCCAAAGCCATTTCGATACTTTCCTCTACGTCAGTCGAAAACCCGTACGGTTACGCGCGTAACTGTAGAAGAACATTGGTAAAAATTCCGTAAACATCCGGTAACAAAATCACGGTAATTGCAAAAAAATGTGGGCGCCAGCAGGCCGGCTCCCACGGGGGAATTGCGGTGGGTCAGAAGGATTTGCTGACGCTGGCGACGACCGTCGCCGTGCACACGTCCTTGAAGCCCCAACTGCTCAGGCACTGGCTCTGCGAGAGATCGGTGTCGATGTAGCTCAGGCCCAGTACCACGCCGGCCAGGTTGTGGGTCAGTTTGACTTCCCACTCCCGGTAGGACTCTTCGCTGTGGCCGGATCCCGAGTACATGTGCGGGTCCTTGAAGTCCATGTTGCCGTAGCGCAGCTTCAGCCCGGAATCCAACGGCAATTCGGTTTCATAGCCGATGTAGCTGTAGAGCGAACTCTGTTTGCTGTCGATACCCGGCGCGTCACTGGAGTAATAGGCCGCGAGTTTCACGCCGTAGGCGCTGAGAATCGAATACACCTCGCTCTGGTTGAACTGGCTCTCCTTGGGATACGCGTATTTGATGTAGCCCAGATCCAGACTCACAGCCTCGGTCGCCTGCCACAGCCAGCCGGCGTAGTAATCGACTTCCTGACGGGTTTTCAGGCCGCCGCCGAAATCGACGTTCGAGCTCCACGCGCCGAGATACAAGCCGTTGCTGTGGGCCAGGGTCAGACCGGCCTGTACGGCCGGATCGTTCTGGGTCTGGGAGATGCCGCGGGTGCGGTAGTCGCTGGCCAAGGTCAGGTCGACCAGCACCGCGAAATCATCGTTCAGGGGGATTGCGTGGCTGCTCAAGGGCAGCAGGCTCAAGGAAGTGAGGGCGAACAGGGGCAATGCTTTCATGTGAAGTCCCGTTGTTGTGGTTGTTATGGGCAGGAAGCGGGCAAGGCTGCGCCGGACCCCGGCGACGGGCGCGGGGTCGGGCAGCGGGTACGGCGATTGTTATTAGAGGGTAGGGGCGTAGACCTGGCGGCCGGCGAACCAGGTTTGCAGCACCTGGGTGTCATGCAGGGCTTTGTCATCGACGCTGAACACGTCGCGATCGAGCACGATGAAATCGGCCTGTTTGCCGGGGCTCAGCGAGCCGATCTGTTGCTCCAGGCCGATGGTTCGCGCGGCGTTGGCGGTGTAGGCGTAGAACATGGTTTCGCGGTCCAGGCGTTCGTCGGCGTTGAGCACGCCCAGCGGCCCGGTGCGGGTGATGGCCTGGGCCATGGCGTTCCACGGGTTCGGCGAGGACACCGGCCAGTCGCTCGCGCCGGCAATCGTCGCTCCCTGCTTGAGCAACGAATGCGCGGGATATTGATAGCGAAAGGCGAGGGCGCTGACGTAAGGCTTGATCATGTCGGTGGTGTAGTCGTCGGCGCTGGCCCACAGCAGTTGCATCGATGCAATCACGTTCAGCGGCTTGAAGCGGGCGAACTCCTTCGGGTTGACCATTTGCAGGTGGGTGATCGAGTGAGTTACGCCGCTCTGCCGGTCCTTGCGCGCCTGGGCGATGCCGTTCAGCGATTCGCGCACCGCGCGGTCGCCGATGGCGTGGATGTGCACCAGCCAGCCGCGCTGGTCGATGGCGCTGACCAGTTCGCCGAAATGCTGTGGATCGATCAGCAGCTCGCCCTGTTTGTGCGAGTTGCTGTAGGGATCGATCATCGCCGCGCTCTGGGCCGGGTACTCGATCACGCCGTCGGCGAAGATCTTGATCCCCGGCAGCGTCAGGTTGGGGATCCCCTGGAACTGCTGGCGAACCTTGTCGAGGGTGTCGAGATCGGCCGGGACGCTTTTAGGATTGGCCACCAGCAGTGCGGCGACGTGGGCGGTCATGCCGCCGCTTTCTGACAGGGCTTTATAGGCTGGCAACACACCGACGGTTTTCTCGGTGGGCTTCAGCGCGAACACCGGCTCGCCCGGCGCGGCGTTGGCGGCGGGGTCCATCCACGCGGTGATGCCGAGGCTGTTGTTGAAACGCACCGCCGATTTCGCGGCCTTGAGCATGTCGGCAGGGCTCGGCACCGGCATTTTCGAGGCGACCCGATCCCAGCCGGCGTCGACCACAAAGCCGTTCGGCTCACCGTTGGGCAGTTTGCCGATGGTGTCTTTTTCCGCGTCCGGAAGGGTTTTCAGCAGCGCGGCGTCGATGCCCGCACGCTTGAGCATCACATTGTTGGCCCAAGCGGTGTGGTGATCGCTGCCGGTGAACACCACCGGCACGTCGGCCCATTCGCCTTGGTTGAAGATTTTGCCCAGCGCTTCAGCCTTGGCCCAATACGCCGAGCTCATGCCGGCCACGCTCAATACGTCGCCATGCCGGGCCTTGCCGTCGTCGCGCCAGCCGCGCAGGCGTTTTTCCAGTTCATCCAGACCGACCACGTCGTCTTCCATGTTCGCCGAGACCATTTCCAGTCCGCCGAAAATCGCGTGGGAATGGCTGTCGATCAGGCCGGGCATCAGCGCCTGGCCTTTGAGGTCGATCACCTGGGTGCCGGGCTCGATCAAGGCCTTGATCTGCGCATCCGTGCCGACTTTCAGCACCTTGCCGTTCTCCACGGCCAGTGCCTGAACCTTCGGTTGAGCGCGGTCGGCGGTGAAAATCTTGCCATTGAGCAGCACCAGATCGGTGGCGGCCATGGCTTCCATCGAGGCAAAACTCACAGCGGCGATCAGCAGATTTTTTGTGAAATGCGGGATGAATCTTTTCATTGAACATTTCCTTGTTATTGCGTCTGATGGCCAGATTAGTGGCTGCCAACGCCCGACAGAACGCCTCCCTCACGAAAAACGTTTTTGCCTGAATGGAAAAAGCATGGACAAGTTGGGTGCATTGAAAATGTTCGTGGTCACCGCGCAGCTCGGCAGTTTCAGCCGCGCTGCCGAGCAACTGGGCAAGACCCCGTCGGCCCTGACCAAAGCGGTCAATCATCTGGAATCCGAGCTTGGGGCGCGGTTGTTCGAGCGCAGCACGCGGCGGATTCTGCTGACCGAAATCGGCCGGCTCTATCTGGAAACCGCACGCCAGGTGCTGCAACGGCTGGACGAGGCCAGCGAGGAAATCGAGCAGTTGCAGCACGGTCTGCGTGGCAGCCTGAAAATCACCGCACCGCTGGCCTACGGGCGGGCGTTTCTCGATCAGGTGTGTGACGGCTTTTTGCAGCAATACCCGCAGATCAGCCTGCAAGTGGATTTGTGCGACGAATTCGTCAATCTGCTGGAAAGCGGCTACGACCTGGCGTTGCGCGAGGGGCATGACGACTTGCCGGGGCTGATCGCCCGGGTGGTCGGCAGCAATCGCCTGGCGCTGTGCGGCAGCCCCGAATACCTGGCGCGCAAGGGCTTGCCGGTGACGCCGCAAACCCTCGATCAGCATGAATGGCTGCTGTATCGGCATCCGTTGCTCAGCCGCGAATTCTGGTGGGCCGAACGCGACGGCCAGCGCCTGAGCCTGGCGCAACCGGCGGCGCCGCTGTTGCGCAGTGACAATTACGATTTGCTGCTGGCCAGCGCCCTGGCCGGGCGCGGCTTGCTGCACACGCCATTGTGGAGCGCTGCGCCGTACATCGCCGCCGGGCGACTGGTGCGAGTCATGGCGGATTACGACATCGATCCGGACAGTTTTGGCCCGCACATTCTGGCGGTGTACCCGAGCCATCGGCGGGCGACGGCCAAGGTTGTGGCGTTTATCGACTACATCGCGGGGTTTCTGGCGGAGCGCGGTTTGAGCTGACTGGCGGTGCTTGTCAGGAAAATCCCACAGGAGTACAAATGTACTCCATGACGACTCTGACTCCCCGCCGTACCGCCATCCTGACCTTTATCCGCGAACGCATCGCCGAACACGGTCAGCCCCCAAGCCTCGCTGAAATCAGCGAGGCTTTTGGTTTTGCCTCCCGCAGCGTGGCGCGCAAGCATGTGCTGGCGCTCACCGAAGCCGGGTTCATCGAGGTCAATCCGCATCAGGCCCGGGGCATTCGCCTGCTCGGACAACCGGCGCGGCCCGAACTGCTCGAAGTCCCGGTGCTCGGCCGGGTGGCCGCCGGTGCGCCCATCGGCGCCGATGCTGACCTGCACAATCGGCTGATGCTCGACCCGGCGCTGTTCTCCCGCACGCCCGACTACATGCTGCGGGTGCAGGGCGATTCGATGATCGAGGACGGGATTCTCGACGGCGATCTGGTCGGCGTGCGGCGCAACCCCGAGGCGCTCAACGGCCAGATCGTGGTGGCGCGACTCGACGGTGAAGTCACCATCAAGCGCTTCGAGCGGATTGGCGATGAGGTTCGCCTGTTGCCGCGCAACCCGGCGTATCAGCCGATTGTGGTGCGGGCCGATCAGGATCTGGCCATCGAAGGGGTGTTCTGCGGTCTGGTGAGGCAAGGCTGATGGGTGCCGTCGTTGCGCTGGATACGCTGTTCAACGGCGGCCAGGTCTGGAAGGGCCGGCCTGCGCCACCCGCCGCCAGCCCGCAACCCACCGGGCACGCGGCGCTGGACGCAGCGTTGCCCAGTGGCGGCTGGCCGGAAGCGGCACTGAGCGAAATCCTGCTGGCCGGGCCCGGTGTCGGCGAACTGCAACTGGTGTGGCCGACGTTGGCGCGGCTGTCGGCGGCGGGGGAGCGCATTGTGCTGGTGGCGCCGCCGTTTGTGCCGTATCCGCAGGCCTGGGCCAATGCCGGGGTCGATCTGCGTCAGTTGTCGGTGATCCAGGCCAGCGAACGCGATGCGTTGTGGGCGGCAGAACAATGCCTGCGCTCGGGCAGTTGCGGCGCGGTGCTGTGCTGGCCGCACAAGGCCGATGACCGCGCCTTGCGCCGTTTGCAGGTGGCGGCGGAAACCGGCCAGACCCTGGCGTTTGCATGGCGGCCATTGAGCGAGGCGGTCAACCCGTCGCCGGCCGCGTTGCGCATTGCCATCGATGCCCGCCCGGCGCAATTGCGCGTGCTCAAGTGCCGGGGTGGTCTGGCGCGCAGCGCACCGATTGCCTTCGCCGTGGGGCATTGAGGTCGCCATGCGCTGGGTTTGCATTCTGTTCCCGCAATTGGCCCTCGACGCCGTGCTGCGTCAACGCCCCGATCCCGAGCAACCGCTGGCGCTGCTCAGCGGCCCGGCACAGCGCCGGGTGCTGCAAGCGGTCAACCCGGCGGCGCGTGCACTGGGCTTGCGGCCGGGGCAGTCGATGACCGCCGCGCAGGCCATGAGCAAAGGGTTTGCCACCGTCGATTACGATTCGGCCGAGGTCGAGCACTGGCAGCAGTTTCTCGCCGCCTGGGCCTATCGTTTCAGCGCCCAGGTCAGCGTGCATTACCCGCGCACGGTGGTGTTCGAGATCGAATCGAGCCTCGGGCTGTTCGGATCCTGGGCGCAGTTCGAGGCGCGGTTGCGTACCGAGCTGACAGAGCTGGGCTTTCGTCATCGCATCGTCGCCGCGCCCAATCCGGTGGCGGCGCGGGTGTTGGCCAACGCCTACGACGGATTGGTGGTGCCCGACGGTGAAGCCCTGCGCCACCACCTCGGGCAATTGCCGGTCGACCGCATCGGCCTTGAACCGAGCGTGGCCACGGCGCTGTCGCGCATGGGCCTGCGTAACCTCCATCAGGTGCAGAACCTGCCGCGTCAGGCCCTGGCCCGGCGTTTCGAGGCGCCGATGCTCAAGCACCTGGACGCGCTGTTCGGCGCACGGCCGCTGGCGCTGGCGTTCTACCTGCCGCCGGATCGCTTCGATGTGCGTATCGAACTCAATTTCGACGTGCAGTCCCATCAGGCGCTGCTGTTCCCCTTGCGCCGCCTGACGTCCGATCTGGCGGCGTTTTTGTGCGGACGCGACAGCGGCGTGCAGCGCTTCGATCTGCATCTGGAACACGCCGGGTTGCCGGACACATTGATCAAGGTCGGCCTGCTCAGCGCCGAGCGCGATCCGGCGATGCTCTTTGAACTGGCCCGTGGCCGACTGGAGCAGGTGCAGGTCGAAGCCCCGGTGCGCGGTTTTCGTTTGCGCGCCGAAGACTTGCCGAGTTTCGTGCCGCAGTTTCAGGAACTGTTCGACGACCGCCCGCAGCAGACCTTGCCCTGGGAGCAATTGCGCGAACGCCTGCGCGCGCGACTGGGGGATGAGGCGGTGCAAGGCCTGCGTTTTCAGGCCGATCATCGACCGGAGTGCGCATGGCAGAACGCCGACGACAAACAGCGCTGCCCTGCATTGCCGGGCGTGCAGCGTCCGGGCTGGTTGTTGGGCGAACCGCAGTCCGTGCCCGAAGGTTCGGCGCGCATCCTCATGGGCCCGGAACGCATCGAGTCCGGCTGGTGGGACGGCGACGACGTGCGCCGCGACTATTACCTGATCCAGAACCGCGGCGGCCAGCAAGGCTGGGCGTACCGGGCTGTGGGTGAGGGCGGTCCGTTGTGGCTGCAGGGCTGGTTCGCGTGAATCAGGGTTACGCCGAACTGCACTGCCTGTCGAATTTCAGTTTCCAGCGCGGCGCGTCCAGTGCGCTGGAGCTGTTTCAGCGGGCGAAAAAACACGGCTATCAGGCGCTGGCGATCACCGATGAATGCACCCTCGCCGGGATCGTCCGTGCCTGGCAAGCGGCGAAGTCCGTGGAGCTGCCGCTGATTATCGGCAGCGAAGTTCGCATCGAACACGGCCCGAAACTGGTGTTGCTGGTGGAGAACATCGAGGGTTATCAGGCCCTGTGCGGTTTGATTACCCAGGCCCGACGGCGTACCCAAAAAGGCCAGTATCAAGTGCTGCGCGAGGATTTCAGCGAACCGTTGCCGGGATTGCTGGTGCTGTGGGTGCCGGATGCGGTCGATGAGGTGGAGGAGGGCCGCTGGCTGAAACAGACCTTCGGCGAACGGCTGTGGCTGGCGGTGCAGTTGCATCGCGGGCAGAACGATCAACAACGGCTGGCCGCGCTGCTGAGTCTGGCGGATGAGCTGCAGATTCCAGCCGTGGCCAGCGGCGATGTGCACATGCACGCCCGAGGCCGGCGGGCCTTGCAGGACACCATGACCGCGATCCGCCATCACGTTCCAGTGGCCGAAGCCGGGTTACGCCTGCACCCCAACGGCGAGCGGCATTTGCGCAGCCTTGATGTGTTGAGCGAGTTGTATCCGCAGGCCTTGCTGGACGAGTCGGTGAAACTGGCTCGCCGCTGCACCTTCGACCTGAGCGAGTTGCGCTATCAATACCCCAAAGAGCTGGTGCCCGAGGAACACAGTGCCAGTTCCTGGCTGCGCCACCTGACCGAAGAGGGCATCGCCTGGCGCTGGCCGCAAGGCGCACAGCCCAAGGTGCTCAAGCAGATCGACGATGAACTGGAGCTGATCGCCGAGCTCGGCTACGAAAGCTACTTCCTCACCGTGCACGACGTGGTGCGCTTCGCCCGGGAGCAGAAGATCCTCTGCCAGGGCCGGGGTTCGGCGGCCAACTCGGCGGTGTGTTTCGCCTTGGGCATCACCGAAATCGACCCGGATCGCACCACGCTGCTGTTCGAGCGTTTCATGTCGAGGGAGCGCAACGAGCCGCCGGACATCGACGTGGATTTCGAGCACGAACGCCGGGAAGAAGTCCTGCAATACGTGTTCCGTCGTTATGGCCGCCGTCGTGCGGCGCTGACGGCGGTGGTCAGCACTTACCACGCTTCCGGCGCGATCCGCGATGTCGCCAAGGCGCTGGGGCTGCCGCCGGACCAGATCAATGCGCTGGCCGACTGCTGCGGTCACTGGAGCGATGAAACCCCGCCCGTGGAGCGCCTGCGCGAAGGCGGTTTCGACCCCGAAAGTCCGCTGCTGCACCGGGTGTTGAGCCTGACCGGGCAACTGATCGGCTTCCCCCGGCACCTGTCGCAGCACCCCGGTGGTTTCGTGATATCCGAGCAACCGCTGGACACGCTGGTGCCGGTGGAAAACGCCGCCATGGCCGACCGCACCATCATCCAGTGGGACAAGGACGATCTCGATGCCGTCGGGTTGCTCAAGGTGGATATCCTCGCCCTTGGCATGCTCAGCGCGATCCGCCGCTGTTTCGACCTGCTGCGCCGTCATCGCCATCAGGACCTGAGCCTGGCGACCATCCCGCCTGAGGATCGCCCGACCTACGACATGATCAGCCGCGCCGACACCATCGGCGTGTTCCAGATCGAATCCCGGGCGCAGATGTCGATGCTGCCGCGCCTGCGCCCGCAAACCTTCTACGACCTGGTGATCGAGGTGGCCATCGTCCGGCCGGGGCCGATCCAGGGCGGGATGGTCCATCCGTACCTGCGCCGGCGGAACAAGGAAGAAGAGGAAACCTACCCGTCCCCGGAGCTGGAAGTGGTGCTCAAGCGCACCCTCGGCGTGCCGCTGTTTCAGGAACAGGTGATGCAGATCGCGATTGTCGCCGCCGATTACAGCCCCGGCGAGGCCGACCAGTTGCGCCGTTCCATGGCCGCGTGGAAACGCCACGGCGGGCTGGAGCCGCACAAGGAACGGCTGGCTGCGGGCATGAAGAAAAACGGCTACAGCCCGGAATTCGCCGCGCAGATTTTCGAGCAGATCAAGGGCTTCGGCAGCTACGGTTTCCCTGAATCCCACGCCGCCAGTTTTGCCTTGCTGACCTATGCCAGTTGCTGGCTCAAGTGCCACGAACCGGCGGCGTTCGCCTGTGCGCTGATCAACAGCTGGCCGATGGGTTTCTACAGCCCGGATCAGATTCTCCAGGATGCGCGCCGCCATCATTTGCAGATCCGTCCAGTGGACGTGCGCGCCAGTGACTGGGATTGCAGCCTGGAGCCGATTGCCGGCGAGCAGCCGGCCATTCGCATGGGCCTGCGGATGATCAAGGGCTTTCGCGAGGAAGATGCGCGGAGCATTGAAAACGCTCGGGCGAGGGGGGCGTTTGCCGACGTCGCGGATCTGGGCGAACGCGCCGGGCTCGACAGTCGCGCTCAGGCGCTGTTGGCGGACTCGGGAGCGCTACGCGGCCTGGCCGGTGACCGCCATCGGGCGCGTTGGGAAGTGGCCGGGGTGCAGAAACAGCTTGGGTTGTTTACCGGGTTGCCGAGTCAGGAAGAGCCGGATGTGCTGCTGCCGACACCGAGCGTCAGCGAAGACCTGTTCACTGACTACGCCACCCTCGGCACCACGCTGGGGCCGCACCCGTTGACGTTATTGCGCGACGAGTTGCGGGCATGGCGCTGCCGCAGTTCCCGGGAGTTGCTGGAGGTCGAGCATGGCCGGCCGGTCAGCGTGGCGGGTCTTGTGACCGGGCGCCAGCGACCGGGCACTGCCAGTGGCGTGACCTTCGTGACCCTGGAAGACGAGTTCGGCAACGTCAACGTGGTGGTCTGGCGCGATCTGGCCGAGCGTCAGCGTCAGGTGCTGGTGGGCTCGCAATTGCTCAAGGTCGATGGCCGCTGGGAGCGTGAAGGCGAGGTGCGGCATCTGATCGCCGGACGCTTGAGTGACCTTAGCTCGCTGCTCAACGGAATTCGGGTGCAAAGCCGCGATTTCCACTGACACGCCGTAGTGATCGTTCCCACGTCGAGGCGTCGAACCGTCCGCGTGGGAACGATCGGCAGAGGACGGCTGCTAACCGATTTGCAAGCCAATTCACTGACGTCAAAAAAACCTGTCCTCGCTGATGGCACTTTGGCATAATGCCGCCCCTTTCCCGATCCCCCACAACATCACCGTGCGGGGACACATCGAATTTCAGAAGGAATGCACAGTGAGAATGATCTCCCGGATGTTGGTCTCGGGCGTTGCGATTGCCGTTCTCGGCACCCTGGCCGGCTCGCTTTCCGGTTGCGCCACCGAAAGCTCCCGCGCATTGCCGGTGGCCAAGGTGGAAAGCGCCTCCCAGGCCTGGTCCGGTGTGCGTATCCCGATGGCCGTGGGCAAGTTCGACAACCGTTCGAGCTACATGCGCGGGATCTTCTCCGATGGCGTCGACCGTCTCGGCGGCCAGGCCAAGACCATCCTGATCACTCACTTGCAGCAGACCAACCGTTTCTCGGTGCTGGATCGCGACAACATGGGCGAAATCCAGCAGGAAGCGGCGATCAAGGGCCAGGCCCAGCGTCTGAAAGGCGCCGATTACGTGGTCACCGGTGACGTCACCGAGTTCGGCCGCAAAGAGACCGGCGATCATCAACTGTTCGGCATTCTCGGCCGTGGCAAGACTCAGGTCGCCTACGCCAAGGTCAACCTGAACATCGTCAACATCAGCACCTCCGAAGTGGTGTATTCGACCCAGGGCGCCGGCGAGTACGCCTTGTCCAACCGCGAAATCATCGGCTTCGGCGGCACCGCTGCCTACGACTCCACCCTCAACGGCAAAGTCCTCGATCTGGCCATGCGCGAGGCGATCAATCGCCTGGTTGATGGCATGAACGCCGGTGCCTGGAAACCGGGCAACTGATAGACGCCCATTGCAAGGAGCAACACACCATGAATCTGTCCCTGTCCCGGTCGCTGATGGCCCTGACTGCTGGCGCCTTGCTGGCCGGTTGCAGCAGCCCGCAAACCCTGTATCAGTGGGAAGGCTACCAGCCACAAGTCTACGAATACTTCAAAAGCGAAACGCCGAAAGAAGCCCAGGCCGAAGCGCTGGAAGCCGATCTGCAAAAGATCCGCGCCAGCGGTAAGCCGGTACCGCCGGGTTATCACGCTCATCTCGGTCTGCTGTACCTGAGCATGGGCAAGGACGATCAGATGGTGCAGCAATTGCGCACCGAGAAAACCCTGTTCCCCGAGTCCGGCACCTACATGGATTTTCTGCTTAAAAACGCCAAGACCGGAGATGCCCAATGATCTCCCGTGCCTTGAAACTGCTGGCCGCAGGCCTGGCGCTGACCGTTCTCGGTGGCTGCGTTGCACCGAAGACCGTGGACTATTCGGCGTACAAGCAAGCGCGGCCGAAATCCATTCTGGTGCTGCCGCCGCTGAACACCTCGCCGGACGTCAAGGCGTCCTACAGCCTGTTGTCGCAAGTGACGTTCCCGTTGGCCGAAGCCGGTTACTACGTGCTGCCGATCACGTTGGTCGACGAAACGTTCCGCCAGAACGGCCTGACCACGCCGGATGACATCCATGCGGCGCCGGCCAACAAGCTGCAGGAAATCTTCGGTGCCGACGCGGCGCTGTACATCACCGTCAGCGAATACGGCACGCGCTACATGGTGATCAGCAGCGAAACTGCCGTCACCGCCAGCGCCAAGCTGGTCGACCTGAAAACCGGCGTCACCCTGTGGACCGGTGCGGCCCGGGCGTCGAGCGAGGAAGGCAACAACAGCAATGCCGGCGGGCTGATCGGCATGCTGATCACCGCGGCAGTGAAGCAGATCATCAACAGCTCCACCGATGCCGGCTACCCGATTGCCGGTGTGGCCAGCAATCGACTGCTGTCGGCCGGTCATCCGGCGGGCCTGCTGTACGGGCCTCGGTCGCCGAAGTACGGCACTGACTGAAACCCAGGCTGCTGATCGTTCCCACGCTCTGCGTCACGGTATGCATTCCCACGCGGAGCGTGGGAACGATCAGCACGGCGGGCCACCTCGGTGGGCCGTTTTTTTATTTGGCGGGCCAGAACCGCTCGCCGCCCCCCGGTGCTTCCGTCCACGCTTGCAACGAGCGGGTCGGCAAATCGAAGTAATCCCGGGTGCGCGCATAACCATGGCCGCCCATGCGCCCGATCGCATCCAGCCCCAACTGATCGATGTACAGGGTTTTCGGATCGATCAACTCATCGCGCACATGCGCCATCAACACTTCGCCAAAAATGATCTCCCGCGACTGGCCGATGTTCAGCGCCATCATCCGCCGGCATTCCAGCGCCACCGGTGCTTCGCCGATTCGCGGGCATTTGACCGAGGTGCCGGGAATCGCCGTCAGCCCTGCTGCGGTCAACTCATCGAAGCCCGGCGCGAACGGCACGGCGCAGACGTTCATGGCTTCCACCAAGGCATCGCTGACGATGTTGACGGTGAATTCCTGATTCATCTGGATATTGCGCGTGGTGTCCTTCGGGCTCTGATCGCCGTAGTTCTCGACGCCGAGCGCGAGAATGGGCGGGTCCGCCGACAGCGCATTGAAGAAGCTGAACGGCGCGGCGTTGACCCGGCCTTCGGCGTCGATGGTGGTGACCAGTGCAATCGGGCGCGGGACCACGCTGCCGATCAGAATCTTGTATTTTTCCCGTGGACTCAGTTGGCTGAAGTCGAAGCTGTGCATGGCAGTGTTCTCTAAAGAAGTGGATCGATGGCGCTCAACGGCGCTTCGGCGCTGTAGTCGTCGGCGAACGGAATGGCCGGTTGGAACAGGGTTTTCCAGTCCGGTCGGCCAAAGGCCCGGTCGCTGTGGCTGCGCATCAGTTTTTCGTATTGGCGCTGGGCCTGGCGTTGCAGAGTGGGGTAGTCGACGCCGTTGACCTGACCGTCGTGCATCACGCAGCGACCGTCGATGAAACTGGCGATGCAGTCGTCGCCGTGCCCGGCCAGCAGCAGGTTTTTCAGTGGATCGAACAGCGGGCCCAGGTGCAGACCGCGCAGGTTGAAAACGGTGATATCCGCTTTGGCGCCGGGGGCCAGGCGACCGAGGTCGTCGCGGCCCAATGCCTTGGCGCCGCCGAGGGTCGCGGCGTTGTACAGATCGAGGCTGCTGGTCAGTGCCGAGCCGCCCTCCATCAAGCGGGCGATGTTCAGACCGTGGCGCATGTTGGCCAGCAAATCCGCCGGCCAGGTGTCGGTGCCGAGGGCGAAGTTGATGCCTTTGGCGCCATAGCGGCCGAACGAATTCAGTGCTTCGCCATCGCGGGCGAACACCAGTGGGCAGTGCACCAGACTGGCGCCGCCGTCGATGACCCGTTGCAGATCGTCATCGCCCGAGGTGTAGATGCCGTGGGGCAACAGGCTGCGCGGGTTGAGCAAGTCCAGCTGCTGCAACCAGCCCAGCGGCGTAGTGCCGCGCAACTGTTCGACCATCGCCACCTCACCCAGCGCCTGACAGCAGTGCAAACGCATCGGCGCGTTCAGCTCGCGACTCAATGCGGACGTGCGCTTAAGCAGCGCCGGGGTGCAGGTCTGGATGCGATCCGGCAGCAGCGCACCGCGAATCAGCCCGGCATGCGCACCATCGAAATCCTTGAAAAACCGTTCGGCCGCATCCAGTCCCGCCAGGCCCCGAGCCTCATCCCAGTGGTGGGCGAGGGTGCCGTCGGCGCGCCAGTAACTCATGCCGCTCATGTAGCAGGGGCCGAGGTACGTGCGCAGGCCCAGCTCGCCCGCCACATCGGCCACAGCCGCGAACTCGTCGTAGGTCTCCGCCCATTCGCGGTAGTACATCGAGGTGATCGGCATCGCCGTGGTGATGCCGTTGCGGATCAACTGGGTGAAGGCGTAGCGGTACTTGAAGACTTCTTCTTCGGGGCTGAACGACTCACGCGGGCCGGCCGCCAGATACTCCGCCGACCACATCCGGCCCATCGCGCGCTCGTCGCCGTTGTCCAGGGTCAGTACCGTGGAGTCGAGATCGCCGAGGGCATCCAGGTCGATGAAACCGGGGCCTATCAGCGCATTGCCGTAGTCGATCCACTGATCCACCGGCCCTTGGTATCCGCGCCCGACAAATTCGATACGCGATCCGCTGAATACCACTTCACCGTCACGCCACAGCACATGCTGCGTGCCGTCGAAGCCGACCACGCAACCGGCCTTCAGGCCGATCCGTTTCACAGACGGCTGCCCAGCAGACGACCGCCGCTGGCGATCAGTTCGCCGCCGCGATAGACCTGGCGCACAGGGCGCGAAACCACGGCTTCACCGAGGGTTTCGACCGGCATCAGCAGAAAATCCGCAGGCTTGCCGATGGCGAAGCCGTAATCCTCGATCCCCAATGCGCGCGCACCGTTCACCGTCGCGGCGTCGAACGCCGCCGTCAGTTCATCGTCCTTGCCCAGGTCGAAACGGAACGCCAGCAGCATCGCCCGTTCCAGCATGTCGCCATTGCCCATCGGCGACCACGCATCACGAATGCCGTCGGAGCCCAGACAAACGTTGACCCCGGCCTCACGCAGCGCCAGAAACGGTGGAACGGCGCAATCGGCCGGTGCCGAAGTCATCAGCGAAATCCCCAGCGCCGCGAGGCGTTCGGCAACAGGTTTGACCTGGCTCCAAGGCAACATGCCGAGGCAATAGGCATGGCTGATCATCACCCGGTTTTGCAGGTTGAAGCGCTCGGTGTAATCGGCGATCCGGGCGATCTGCCACAGGCCCAGTTCACCTTTGTCGTGCAGGTGAATATCGACGCCACGCTGGAACTCGCTGGCCAGTTTGAACACGAAGTCCAGTTGCGCGATCGGGTCGTTGTCGATGCCGCACGGGTCGAGCCCACCGACGTTTTCCACGCCCAGGGCCATGGCTTCGCGCATCAGTTCGGCGGTGCCGGGGCGGCTGATCAGGCCGGTTTGCGGGAACACCACCAGTTGCAGGTCGATCAGGTCGTTGTAGGTTTCGCGCAGTTGCTGCATGGCCTCGACGTGGCGCAGGCCGAATTCCGGGTCGATGTCGACGTGGCAACGCATGGTCAGCGAACCCCGGGCGATGCAGTTTTCCAGCAGCGCGCCGGCGCGTTCGGCGATCGGCGCTTTGACTTCACGCAGGACGCGGCGCTCGTTGCTGATGTAGTCCTTGAGCGTCGGGCCGGCGCTGTTCGGGCGCCAGGGTTGGCCGTACAGGGTCTTGTCGAGGTGGACGTGGCTTTCCACCAGCGGTGCGGTCAGGAGCTGGTTCTGGCCGTCGATGTCGGTGGCGGCCAGCGGGGTGCTGGAGGCCGGGCGGCGTTGGGTGAATTTGCCGTTTTCGATCAGCAGGTCTTCGGCGGGGGCGCCGTAGGGGCGGATGTTTCTGAGCCAGCGGGGGGCAGTCATTGGAACCTCATTTGTTCTTTGGATTTTTTCCCCTCACCCTAGCCCTCCCGAAACGTCGGACCGCCCGGAGGGAGAGGGGACCGAATGGGGGATATTGAAGAGCTACGCCGACCTGAATGAACGGCTCTGAATCCATAATCGACCAGGTCTTTCAGGTCGGCGGACAGCGCAAGACAACTCGGTCAGTCCCCTCTCCCTCCGGGAGAGGGCTAGGGTGAGGGGGCTTTCAAGTCGATCTGGGAGTCGCGCGCTCAGATAAAACCAGCGATCCACGATCAACCCTTAAGCTTCGACCAGATCCGGTCCTGCAGCTCCCGCGCCTTGTTGCTGCATTCCTTCTCCGGCCGCAGCCGCGAGGCGTATTCCTCGGGCATGTTGATCGCGTCCATGACCTTCCATTTCGCATCCAGCAACTGATCGCTCTGAATCCCGTTGGCATAGGCAATCGCGTTGGACACGGCCGCCGCGTTCTCCGGTTTCATCATCCAGTCGATAAAGATCTTGGCGTTGCCCGGATGCGGCGCGCTTTTCGGTACGGCGAAGTTGTCCTGGAACATCGCCAGGCCTTCTTTCGGGTACACGTATTTGATGGTGCTCTTCTGCAACGTGGCGCGGGCCGTCGAGCCGTTCCAGTTCTGCATCATGATCACTTCGCCCGAGGCCATGCGATCCACGGTGTTGTCGGAGCTGTACATCTTCAAAAACGGTTTCTGCTTTTGCAGCAGTTCGAGTATGCGTTTGGCGTCCTGCGGGTTTTCCGTGCATTCGTCGACGTTCAGGTAATGGCTGGCGGCGTTGATCACGCTGCTGGAAGTGTCGAGGGCGGCGAGCTGGCCTTGCAGTTCCTTGCGCGGTTCGAAGAATTCTTTCCACGAATCATCGAGCTTGCCGCCCGGCACCCGGGCGCTGTCATAGGAAAACCCGGTGGTGCCCCACAGATACGGCGCCGAAAACTTGCGGCCCGGGTCGAAGCTCGGGTCGCGGAACGGGCCTTTGACGTACTGGAAGTTGTTCAGGCTCGGGGCGTCGATTTCCAGCAGCAGATCCTGCTTGATCAGCGTCTGCATGATCGACTGCGACGGCACGATCACGTCATACGCCGCGCCGCCGGCCTGCAACTTGGCGAGCAGGGTTTCGTTGCTGTCGTAGCCGTCCATGGTGACCTTGATCCCGGTTTCCTTTTCGAACTTGGCCAGCAGGTCCACCGGGTAGTAATCGGTCCAGTTGTAGAAGAACAATTGCTTGGGCTCGGCGGCATGGGCGCTGATCGCGGTGAAACAACTCAGGGCCAGACCGGAAATTGCCAAACGCATGCTTTTGGTTTTCATGAACAGAGCGCTCCAGGTTTATTGTTGTTTGCCGCGTTGGCCAAGCCAGAAGGCCAGCACCACGAGCACGATGGAAATCACCAGCATCAGGGTCGAAATCGCATTGATTTCCGGCGTCACACCAGCCTTGATCGCCGAGAAGATGTACACCGGCAACGTGGTCGAGCCGGGCCCGGCGACGAAGAAGGTCATGATGAAATCGTCGAGGCTGACCACGAACGCCAGCACCGAACCGGACAACACCGCCGGCCACAGCAGCGGCAAGGTCACGCGGCGGAACACCTGCCACGGGTTGGCGTACAGATCGTTGGCGGCCTCCAGCAGGCTCTTGTCCAGATCGTTGAGCCGTGCGCGGATCGGCAGGTAGGCGAACGGAATGCAGAAGCCGATGTGCGCGACGATCACCGTCATCAGCCCGAGCTTGATCCCCAGCGCCATGAACAGCAGCAGGGTGGCCACGGCGGTGACGATCTCCGGCAGGATCAGCGGCAGGTTGATCCCGCCCTCGACCATTTTCTGTCCGTAGAACGGCCGGTAAGTCGCCAGGGCTGCTAGCAGTGCAATGGTCGTGGCGCAGACTGTGGCGATGGTCGCGACGATGATCGAGTTCAGCGCCGCCGTCTGGATCGACGGGTTGGCCAGGATCCGTCCGTACCAGGCGAACGAGAACTCGGTCCACACCGTCGCCGAGCGGTTGGCGTTGAAGCTGTAGGCGATCAACACCAGGATCGGCACGTACAGGTAGGCGAGGATCAGCAGGCTGATTTCCCGGGTCGCCGGGAGTTTTTTCAGGTGCAGAGAGATCATGCTTTCGCTCCCCGGTTCAGGGTTTTCGCCGTGCTACGGCTGTAGAGGGCGTAGAGCACCAGCGACAACAGCAGAATCCCCAGCAACAGGAACGACAGCGAACTGCCCAGCGGCCAGTTGCGCGCGGTGCCGAATTGCTGCTGGATCAGGTTGCCGATCATCAGGGTCTTGCCGCCGCCAAGGATCGCCGGGGTGATGAAGGCGCCGAGGCTCGGCACGAACACCAGCAACGCGCCGGCAATCACCCCGGGCATTGACAGCGGCAGGATGATCCGGCGCAGCGCATGCCAGCGGTTGGCGCCCAGGTCATAGGCGGCTTCCACCAGACGCCAGTCGAGTTTTTCCAGGGTCGAGTAGATCGGCAGGATCATGAACGGCAGAAAGCTGTAGACCAGACCGACGCTGACCGCGAAGTCGTTGTAGAGCAGGGTGATGCCACCGGCGCTCGGAAACAGCGCGTTGAGGCTCTGGGCGACCCAGCCCTGTTCGCGCAGGATGATCAGCCACGCGTAGTTGCGGATCAGCAGGTTGGTCCAGAACGGAATGGTGATGAGCAACACCATCAGATTGCGTCGGCGCGGAGTCAGGCTCGACATCCACAGCGCCACCGGAAATCCGAACAGAAAGCACAGCACCGTGGTGCCACTGGCCTGGAACACCGAGCGCAACAGCGCCTGGGCGTAGACCCAGTTCAGCTCCAGTTCGCCGTCGAAACCTTCCTGGAAAAACAGCTGCACGTAACTCTGCAGTTGCCATTGGGCCTGCCAGTCAACGCCGCCGTAGGTGTTGCGCGGCAGCAGGCTGATGTAACCCATGATCCCCAACGGAATGGCGATCAGGGCGAGCAGGGTCAACACCACCGGGCTGAGCAACAGCGCTCGGTTGAGGGAGGGGGAAGTGCTGCTGACGCTCATCTCAGGCCTCCATCAACAGGCAGGCCTGGGGCGGCAGGTGCACCGCCACGCGCTCGCCGACTGCACGACCACGGTTCAGGCCTTCGTTGTTTTCCCGCAGCATGACTTTGATGTCGTTGTTCAAGCGGCACTGGTACAGCGTCGCGGTGCCGACATACAGAACCGCCTCGATCACACCGCGAAGATGATGCGGTTGATCCGCCGCGACCAGTTGCGAACGCTCGGGGCGGAACGCCAGTTGCACGCTGCTGCCGCTGACGCCTTGGGGCGGACAAGGGATTTCCACCGGCATGCCGTTGGGCACGAAAATGTTTTCGTTGTGTTCACCGCGCTTGAGCTGGCCGGGGAGGAAATTGATGTCGCCGATGAACTGGGCGACGAAGCGGTGCTGCGGTCGTTCATAGATGTCGGTCGGGGTGCCGATCTGCAGGATCTTGCCGGCGGACATCACCGCGATCCGGTCGGACAGGGTCAGGGCTTCTTCCTGATCGTGGGTGACGAAGATGAAGGTGATGCCGGCTTCCTGCTGCACGCGCTTGAGTTCGACCTGCATTTCCTTGCGCAGCTTCAGATCCAGCGCCGACAGCGGCTCGTCGAGCAACAGCACTTTCGGCTTCGGCGCCAGGGCCCGGGCCAGAGCCACGCGTTGCTGCTGGCCGCCGGATAATTCCGCCGGTTTGCGCCCGGCCAGGTGCTCCATCTGCACCAGCGCGAGCATTTCGTCGACCCGTCCCGGAATCGTCTTGCGATCAAGACCCTGCATCTCGAGGCCGAAGGCGATATTCTGCGCGACACTCATGTGCGGAAACAGCGCGTAACTCTGGAACACCGTGTTGACCCGACGCTTGAACGGCGGCAGGTGATTGACCGTTTCGCCCGCCAGACGGATCTCGCCGTCGCTGACGTGTTCGAAACCGGCGATGGTGCGCAGCAGGGTGGTCTTGCCGCAGCCCGAGGGGCCGAGGAGAGTGAAGAATTCGTTGTCGGCGATGTTCACCGAGACGTTATCGAGGGCCGGCGCCAGGCCTGGATCATCAGAATACCGCTTGGATACGTTACGCACTTCAATGGCTATTGGTTGACCCATAATGGTGCAATCCTCTAATTATTGTATGCAATATCTGAATGCAATTTAGAAATACCCGGATTAATCTGCTTGCGCAACCCCCCATTTCCCTGACTGAGTCGTTCGTCGGGCAGCGTTGCCAGCATTGAAGGAGTTTTTGAATGACCGAGAAAAAAACGGAAACCACGGTCGACCGCGTCTACCAAGGGGTTTACGAGGCAATCAGCAAGCGTTCGCTGCGTCCGGGGATGAAGCTGGGCGAGGCGTCGCTGGCGGAATTGTTCAATGTCAGCCGCACGTCGGTTCGGGCGGCGCTCAAGCAATTGGAGGCCGACGGACTGGTCACCACCGAGCCCAATAAAGGTGCGTCGGTGTCGCTCCCCAGCGATGAAGAGATCCGTTCGCTGTTCGAAACCCGCCGCCTGATCGAGATCGGCATCGTCACCGAACTGTGCCGGCGCAAGGACTCTGCAGTGATGCAGGACTTGCGCGATCACTTGCTGCTGGAAGACGAAGCCCACGAAGCGGGCGATCACGAGCGGCTGATTCACCTGCTCGGTGAGTTCCACATCAAACTGGCCCGCAGCCTGAACAATCCGGTGTTGCTCGACTGGTTCCAGAAGCTGATTTCCCGTGCCTCGCTGTACGCCGCCGCGCTGGATGACGACAGCCACGAAGCTTGCCGCGACGACGAGCACCTGCGGCTGATCGAGTACATCGAGGCCGGCAATCAGAGCGCCGCGATCGAGCTGACCTGCATGCACCTGGACGGCATCCAGAAGGCGATCCTCGACGTCGCTGCGAAGATGAAGAGCGGCTACCATCCGCTCAAGCACCTGATCGAGGTCTGAGCATCGAGCCCAGGTGAAATCGGCTATACCTCTAATGAAACCATCGCTGCCCGGCGCGCTCGAAACAGACGGGCGCGGCGTTTGAACGCGCAGCGATAGAACCGGACCCACCACAAGGCGTTGAAGCAGCCAATGCAGTTTTTATCCGATAGCCATGGGTGTGACGGCTGGCAAGGCGAGATGGCCGGGCGGATCCGTGCGTTCGACTGGAGCGGCACGGATCTGGGCCCCCTCGAAACCTGGCCGGCCAGCCTGTGCAGCACGGTCCAGCTGATGCTGGCTTCGCCGCTGCCGATGGTCATGCTCTGGGGCCATGCCGGTTACATGATCTACAACGATGCCTATTCCCGATTTGCCGGTGGCCGGCATCCGTATCTGCTGGGGGTGCCGGTAGAACTGGGCTGGCCGGAGGTCGCTGACTTCAATCGCCATGTGGTCGACACCTGTCTGGCCGGCGGCACCCTGGAATATCGCAATAAGGTCCTGGTGTTGCTGCGCGATGGCGTACCCGAGGATGTCTGGCTCGATTTGTATTACAGCCCGGTGGCCAACGATGCCGGTGTGCCTTCGGGCGTCATGGCGATGGTGGTGGAAACCACTGAACTGGTGCTGTCCGAACGCTTGCGTCAGGCTGCCGAAGATGCCTACCGCGCCGACAACGAACGGGTGCGCCTGGCGCTCAATGCCGGGGCACTGCTTGGCTCGTTTGTCTGGGACGTCAGAAACAATGTGCTGTCGGCCGATGAGCGATTTGCCCGCACATTTTCCTTTCCGCCGGATCAGGACCTGACCAACCTGCCGCAGCACGTTACCGAGGCGCACATTCATCCCGACGACCGCAGTTGGGTGCAGGAATGCGTCGAGAATGCGGTGCGCACCGGCGAGCCGTACAACGCCGAATACCGCGTGATACGCGCTGATGGCAGTTTCCTCTGGGTGCTGGCCAGCGGTTGCTGCGAGTTCGACGAGCAGGGACAGCCGTTCCGTTTTCCCGGCGTGCTGATCGACATCCACGAGCGCAAGATCGCCGAAGAGTCCCTGCTCAAATTCACCCGCAATCTCGAACAACGGGTGGCTGATGAAGTCGGCGCGCGTCTCTCCGCCGAAGAGCAACTGCGCCAGTCGCAGAAACTCGAATCCATCGGCGGCCTCACCGGCGGCGTGGCTCACGACTTCAACAACCTGCTGCAAGTGATCGCCGGCAACCTGCACCTGCTGGCGCGACATGAACCGAACAACGCCAACGTCCAGCGCCGGGTCAGCGCCTCGCTGGCGGCGGTGGAACGTGGCGCCAAGCTGTCTTCGCAACTGCTCGCGTTTGCCCGGCGTCAGCCGCTGTCGCCGGCGGTGTGCAATCCCCGGCAGATCTTCGAAGGCGTCGGCGAGTTGCTGCAACGAGCCCTGGGCGAAACCATTCAGATCGACGTGCAGCTGCCGGAAGATCCGTGGCACATCAACGTCGACCGCAATCAACTGGAAAACGCCATTCTCAACCTGGCGATCAATGCCCGGGACGCCATGAAGGGCGAGGGCACGATAGTGCTCGGTGCCTCGAATCTCTCACTGGATCGGGCGTTCTGCTCGGGCAAGGGCATCGTGCCGGGGGATTTCGTCCGGGTTTCGGTCAGTGACAGCGGCGTCGGCATTGCCCCGCACATACTCGAGCAGGTGTTCGAACCGTTCTTCACCACCAAGGCCGACGGCCAGGGCACGGGCCTCGGCTTGAGCATGGTGTTCGGCTTCGTCAAACAGAGCGGCGGGCATGTCGAGATCGACAGCCAGGTGGGCCAGGGCACGCGAGTGCAGTTGTATTTCCCGCGCAGCCTGCGCCCCGTGCTCGATGACTCGCCGAGCGTCAATCATCAGCAGGCGGGTGGTCACGAGACGATCCTGGTGGTCGAGGACAACGAAGCGGTGCGCACCTCGGCGGTCGAGCTGTTGCGCGAAGAAGGCTACCGCGTGCTGACGGCGGGCAATGGTGACGCGGCCATGCAGATGTTGATGGAAGGCGCTCGGGTCGACCTGATCTTCACCGACGTGGTCATGCCCGGTCTTATCAAGAGCTCCGATCTGGCGGCGTGGGCCAAGGTGCAAGTGCCGCCGGTGGCCGTGCTGTTCACCTCGGGGCACACGCGCGACATCATCTCGCGCAACCACCAGCTCAGCCCCGACACCCATTTGCTCGGCAAACCCTATGGCCCCGAAGCACTGCTGCAGATGATCCGTTCCGTGCTCAGCACCTGAGCTCCAATCCCCTGACCAAGGCTGGCCGATGACTTCCAGACGCAATTCCAGTTCTGCCGCCGGCATGGTTCGCGTGCGCGGTGCCCGTGAACACAATCTGAAGAACGTGGACGTCGACATTCCTCGCGATGCACTGGTGGTGTTCACCGGGGTGTCGGGTTCGGGCAAGTCGTCGCTGGCGTTTTCAACGCTGTATGCCGAAGCCCAGCGGCGCTATTTCGAATCGGTGGCGCCCTATGCGCGGCGGCTGATCGATCAGGTCGGCGTGCCGGACGTCGATTCCATCGAAGGCCTGCCACCAGCCGTGGCCCTGCAGCAACAGCGCGGCACGCCGAGCACGCGCTCGTCGGTGGGCAGCGTGACCACGCTGTCGAGCCTGATCCGCATGCTGTACTCGCGCGCCGGCAGCTATCCGCCGGGGCAGCCGATGCTCTACGCCGAGGACTTCTCACCGAATACGCCGCAAGGCGCCTGCCCGCAGTGCCATGGATTGGGGCGGGTGTACGAAGTCACCGAAGCGCTGATGGTGCCCGATCCGAATCTGACCATCCGCCAGCGCGCCGTGGCCTCCTGGCCGCTGGCCTGGCAGGGACAGAACCTGCGCGACATCCTGGTGACCATGGGCATCGACGTCGATATTCCCTGGCGCAAGCTGCCGAAAAAACAGCGTGACTGGATCCTCTTCACCGAGGAAACACCGACCGTTCCGGTGTACGCCGGGCTGACGCCGGAAGAGACCCGCGTCGCCCTCAAGCGCAAGATGGAGCCGAGTTATCAAGGCACCTTCACCGGCGCCCGGCGCTACATCCTGCACACCTTCACCCATTCGCAAAGTGCGCTGATGAAGAAGCGCGTGTCGCAATTCATGCTCGGCAGCCTGTGCCCGTTGTGCGATGGCAAGCGCCTCAAGCGCGAGGCGTTGTCGGTAACGTTTGCCGGGCATGACATCGGCGAGTTGTCGCGCATGCCGTTGCTGCAAGTCGCCGAAGTCTTGAAACCGGTGGCGGACCCGAGCTGGCTGGAACACGCCGATGAAGCCGGCGAAACCCTGTCCCACAGCCAGACCCGCGAAGCCCGCCAGCAGCGCGTGGCCCATGGCGCCAGCGGCCACGCCAACGCGCCGGACGTGCGCCATACGCCGAACCTGTCGCTGGAAAAACGCCTGGCCGCGCAGCGCATTGCCGAGGACTTGCTGGACCGGGTCAGCACCCTGACCGATCTCGGGCTCGGATATCTGGCGCTGGAGCGCAGCACGCCGACCCTGTCGTCCGGCGAGTTGCAGCGACTGCGGCTGGCCACCCAACTGGGCTCGCAATTGTTCGGTGTGATCTACGTGCTCGACGAACCTTCCGCCGGCCTGCACCCGGCCGACGGCGAGGCCCTGTTCGAAGCGTTGCAGCGTCTGAAGGCCGACGGCAACAGCGTGTTTGTGGTCGAGCACGATCTGGACACCATGCGCCGCGCCGACTGGCTGATCGACGTCGGCCCGGCGGCCGGTGAAAAGGGCGGGCAGATTCTCTACAGCGGCCCGCCGCCGGGGCTGGCCGCGATCGAGGACTCGCAGACCCGCGCCTATCTGTTCGCCGAACAGCAACGTTCGACCCGCACTGCGCGTAAACCATCGGGCTGGCTGAAGCTCGACGGCGTCACCCGCAACAACCTGAATAACCTCAGCGCCGAATTTCCCCTGGGCTGTTTCACCTCGGTCACCGGTGTTTCCGGTTCGGGCAAATCCAGTCTGGTCAGCCAGGCGCTGCTGGAACTGGTCGGCGCGCAGCTCGGGCGCAGCGTCAGTGACGCCGAGCCGGAAGAACTCAACCTGGAAGACGATACCCCGACTGCCAGTACCGGCCAGGTCAGCGCCGGGCTGGAGTCGATCAAGCGTCTGGTGCAGGTTGATCAGAAACCCATCGGCCGCACCCCGCGTTCGAATCTGGCGACCTACACCGGGCTATTCGACAACGTGCGCAAGTTGTTCGCCGCGACCGACGAGGCGAAAGCGGCGGGTTACGACGCCGGGCAGTTTTCCTTCAACGTCGCCAAGGGTCGCTGCCCGACCTGCGAAGGCGAGGGGTTTGTCAGTGTCGAGTTGTTGTTCATGCCCAGCGTTTATGCGCCGTGCCCGACCTGCCATGGCGCGCGTTACAACCCCGAGACCCTGGCCATCCTTTGGCAGGGCTTGAGCATCGCGCAGGTGCTGCAGCTGACGGTGGACGAAGCAGTGATGGTGTTTGCCGAGCAACCGGCGATCCGCCGTTCGCTGGAGGTGCTGCGTGATATCGGACTCGGTTATCTGCGCCTCGGGCAACCGGCGACCGAACTGTCCGGCGGCGAAGCCCAACGGATCAAGCTGGCCACCGAGCTGCAACGCAGCCAGCGTGGCGCGACGTTGTATGTGCTGGATGAACCGACCACCGGGTTGCACCCGCGCGACGTTGACCGCTTGCTGGAGCAGCTGGATGCGCTGGTGACGGCGGGGCACACGGTGATCGTGGTCGAGCATGAAATGCGCGTGGTGGCGCAGAGTGACTGGGTGATCGACATCGGCCCGGGTGCGGGGGATCAGGGCGGCAAGATCGTCGTGGCCGGGACGCCGCAGAAAGTGGCGGCGAGCAAGAAGAGCCGGACTGCGCCGTTTCTTGCCCGTGCCTTGAACCGATAACTGAGTCGCCTGGGCGGGCCTCATCGCGGGCTTGCCCGCGATGGCGGTGTGTCAGGTGCCGTCGAGCGTGCGGCGTACCTTGTCCAGCAAATGACTGATCTGGAAGGGCTTGACCAGCATGTCCATGCCGGCCCCGAGGAACACCTGGCGATTGATCGCCGTTTCCGCGTAACCGGTCATGAACAGAATCGGCAACCCTTCTCGCCAGCCCCGGGCAACGTCGGCCAGTTCGCGGCCGGTCATGCGCGGCAGACCGACGTCGGTCAGCAGCAGGTTGATCGACGGGTCGTTCTGCAAGCGCTCCAGCGCGGTTTCGATGTCGCCGACCTGGGTGCAGCGGTAACCGGCGTCTTCCAGCACCTCGGTGACGAACAGCCGCACGGCCGGCATGTCTTCGACGATCAACACATGTTCGCCCGCGCCTAGCGGATCAATGACCACCGGGGCCACATCGACAGCGCTCGGATCACTGGTGGCCGGCAGCATGATCGTCACTTCGGTGCCGCGCCGCGCCACGCTGCGGATGTGCGCATCACCGCCGGACTGGCGGGCGAAACCGTAGATCGTCGACAGCCCCAGCCCGGTGCCCTGGCCCAGCGGTTTGGTGGTGAAAAACGGCTCGAACACCTTATCGATGACGCTGTGCTCGATGCCGGTACCGTCATCGCGCACCGATAGCGCCACGTAGGATCCATCGGCGAGGTTCGGGTCGCCGTGGGAATACGCCGCGTACGTGCTGACCCAGATATTGCCGCCCCGTGGCAATGCGTCCCGGGCATTGATCACCAGATTGAGCACTGCGCTTTCGAGCTGGATCGGATCGACCAGCGCGATGGCAGGTTTGGTGGTCATTTCGAGCTTGAGGGCGATGCGTTCGCCGATGGTGCGCACCAGCAAATCTTCCAGCGAACGCACGTGGTCGTTGATATCCACCGGGCGTGTGTCGAGCGGTTGCTGGCGGGCAAAAGCCAGCAGGCGATGGGTGAGCGAGGCCGCGCTCATCGCCGAACTCAGAGCCGCTTCGGCGTAGAACTGGACTTTGTCCGGGCGCGCATCGGCGACGCGTTTCTGGATCAGTTCGAGGCTGGTGATGATCCCGGTCAGCAAGTTGTTGAAGTCATGGGCGATGCCGCCGGTGAGTTTGCCCAGCGCATCCATTTTCTGCACTTGCAGCAGCTGCGATTCGGCGCGTACCCGATCGGCGACTTCCTTGGCCAGTTGTGTGGTGGTGTCGTCCAGTCGCGCAAGGTGCGAGCGTTCACGATGGCGGTGTTCGGTGACGTCTTCGACGAACACCAGGCTGAGCTCTGGCGTGCGGTACGGTGATATCTGCCACTGGGTTTCGCGGATCTCGCCCTGCACACGCATGTTCAGTGTGCCTTTCCAGCGTTCGCCGTCCACAAGTCGCAAGCGTAGCTCGTCAAGGATCGCGCTTTGATCCTCGGCGAAGCATTCACTGAGGGTCTGCGGGTCGCGGTTGTCCTGGATCAGTTGCGAGAAGGCTTGGTTGCACTCGTGGACTTTCAGGTCGGCGTCGAGCACCGCGATGGGCGCGGAGATGTTGACGAAGATCTCCCGAAAACGCGCCTCGCTTTCGCGCAAGGCATTCTCCGTGTCGCGCACCCGCAGCAGGGTGCGCAAAGTCGCCAGCAGCACATCGGGATCGACCGGGTGAATCAGATACGCATCGGCCCCGGCATCGAGGCCGGTGATGATGTCGCCGGTCTGGATCGACGCCGCTGACACGTGGATCACCGGGAGCAGGGCGGTGCCCGGGTCGGCGCGCAGTTTACGCACGATGTCGAACCCGCTCATGTCCGGCAGGTTGACGTCGAGGATCAGCGCATCGAGCGACTGACTGGCGATCAGGGTCAGCCCCTCGCCGCCGGTACCGGCCTCGAGCACTTCGTAACCGTGGCGCTCCAGGCGTCGGCGCAAGGCGTAGCGGGTGGCAACGTTGTCATCGACGATCAACAGACGGATGTCATGTTTCATCGACGTTCTCCTCAGCAATCGCCAACGGAATGATCACGAAAAAGCTTGAACCCACGCCCGGCGTACTTTCGACACCGACCTGGCCACCGAGCAATTCGGCGAAGCGCTTGCACAGCGACAAGCCCAGGCCGGTGCCGCGCAGGCGTTTTTGCAGCGGTGAGTCGACCTGAGAAAAGTCTTCGAACAAGGTGCCGTGCAGCTCGGGGGCGATACCGATGCCGGTGTCGCTGACCGCAAATCGCACTTTGTCCTGACCTTCCAGGCGTGCCGAGACCCGGACTTCGCCACGGGTGGTGAATTTCAGCGAGTTGGAAATGAAGTTGCGCAGAATCTGCGCCAGCTTCTTGTCATCGGTGAAGAGGCGCGGCAAACCCACCGGTTCCTCGAAAATCAGGTCCACCGCCGTGGCGTCGACAATCGGCCGGAACATCCCCCGAAGTGCGGCGAACAGATCGAACATGTCGAACCACGCCGGAGAAATGCTGATGCGTCCGGCCTCGATCTTCGCCAGGTCGAGCAGGTCATCGACCATGTCGCTGAGTTCCCGGGCGGCGCTGCTGACGAAGGCCACCTGCTTGTGCTGCTCGGGGCTCAGCGGGCCGTCGAGTTCGTCGGCCAGCAGGCTGTTGATGCTCAGGATCGAGCCCAGCGGGGTGCGGAACTCGTGGCTCATGTACGACAGAAAGCGGCTTTTCAGGTCGGACGCCTGGCGCAGTTGTTCGGCCTGGGTGTCGAGTTCGGCGTACAGCGCGAGTACGCCCTGATTGGTTTCGTCGAGTTCTTCGCGCAGTGCCGCCGTTTCGCTCTGCAACTGGGCGATCAACGCGGCCTGTTCGGCGTTGCTCAGTGTCAGGGACTCAGCCATGGGCGGCCTCCAGGGCAACGACCAGCACCGTTACATCGTCGCGCCCGCGACAGAAATCGCGGTGCAGGACGGTGGCTATCACGGCGGGATGGCGATGCACCAGACCGGGGTAGTCTTGTAGATTCCAACGGGACTGCAAGCCATCGCTGTACATGATCAATAGATGTCCGTTCACGTGAGCATAGTCAAAGGGCTGGGCTTTTCGGTACTGGCCGCCGACGATCCCCGGATGCGAGGCCAATCCGCGCGACTTGTCGGAGGCGATCAGGCTGGCACCGATGTTGCCGACACCGGTGAACGACAGACTGGCGCGGTCGGCATGAAACTGCGCGAATGCCACCGCGCCGCCCCGACTCCCGATCATCTCGCGGTGCATGTCTTCCATCAGCAGCGTCGGCGCACCGAACGGATTCAGGGCAAAGGCCTTTTCTCCAGCACGGGCCGCACGCTCGGCGTCCTCGCCATGGCCCAGTCCGTCGACTATCAGAGCGCTGACATCGGCGCCATGCGTCGCCAGATGCCAGACATCGCCGCAGGCCGGATCGTCGTGCAGCGAGTGTTGGCTGACACCATACGGCAGATCCGCCTGCCGGTCGCTGCGCGGGTACAGACGAGCCAGCAGCACTGCGCCGCGATGGTCGGCAAAAACATCGAAGACATCCGCCTGGCGTGCCACTGCACCGAGGCCGATGCCCTGAGTGCCACCGGTGGAAAAGCCGTCCGCCAGACACGCGTCCAGATCAAACCCCTGGGCACGGTCGACCGCAATCATTTCGATGCCGTCGTCACCCTGACGCGGTAACAGACGCAGGTGCAATTCGCCGTGCCCGGCATGTTTGAGCACATTGCTCGCCAGCTCCGTGGCCACCAGCGCGACGCGGCCGGCATCGCTTTCGCCAAAACCGTGTTGCTCGGCCAGACGCTGGGCCGTACGCCGGGCATGGCCGATCTGGCTGCTGTCCTCGATCACCAACACCTGGGTCAATGTCCCGCTGATGTTCATGTCCATCGGGTGATCGTTATGCGCGTGCCTTTGCCGGGCTCGGTGTCCAGTTCGAATTCGTCGACCAGCCGCTTGGCCCCGGTCAGGCCCAGGCCCAGACCGCTGCCGGAGGTCCAGCCGTCGGTCATTGCCAGTTTGATGTCGGGAATACCCGGGCCCTCATCGCGAAAGGTCAGGCGCAGACCGACCTTGTGGTTATCGTCGAGGATCTGCCAGTCCATGTCTCCGCCACCGCCATACACCATGGTGTTGCGCGCCAGTTCACTGACGGCGGTCACCAGTTTGGTCAGGTCGATCAGGCGCATGCCGCACTCGGTGGCCAGCTTGCGCGCCGTTTGCCGCGCCAGCACCACATCCTGCTCGATGTTGATCGGTTGGGTACCGCTGCTGCGCACGGTCATTGCTGGCGTACTCGTTCCTGCAGCAGTTTCATGCCGCGCTCGACGTTCAGCGCGGTGCTGACGCCCGGCAGGTACAGACCGAGCTCGACCAGGGTAATGGCGACCGCCGGCTGCATGCCGACGAGCATGGTTTCGGCATCCATGATTTTCGACAGGCCGGAAATGGTGCCGATCATCCGGCCGATGAACGAATCGACCATGTCCAGCGCCGAGATGTCGATCAACACCCCGCGCGCCGAGGTTTTGCTGATGCGCTCGGACAGATCGTCCTGCAGGGTGAGGGCGAGCTGGTCGTGCATGTCGACCTGGATGGTCACCAGCAGGAAGTCACCCATCTGAAGAATCGGGATACGTTCCATTGTTCAGACCGTCTTGGTGAGGGTGATGCCCAGACGGGTCAGGGCCAGCTTCAGTGCGTCGGCCAGATTGGCTTTGGTGACCACACCCTGCAGATCCAGGCCCAGATGGACGATGGTCTGGGCAATCTGCGGACGCACGCCGCTGATGATGCAATCGGCGCCCATCAGGCGGATCGCGGTCACGGTCTTGAGCAGGTGCTGGGCCACCAGCGTGTCGACGGTCGGCACGCCGGTGATGTCGATGATGGCGATTTCCGAACCGGTGTCGACGATGCGTTGCAGCAGCGATTCCATCACCACTTGGGTGCGTTGCGAATCGAGGGTGCCGATCATCGGCAGCGCGAGCACGCCATCCCACAGTTTGACCACCGGGGTCGACAGCTCCAGCAGTTCTTCCTGCTGGCGCTTGATCACTGCTTCACGGGACTTCTGGAAGGTGCGGATGGTGTACAGGCCGAAAGCATCGAACAGTTCGGAGATTTCCCAAAGCTGTTCGGCGAGCAGGGCGGGCTGGTCCTGATAATGGTTTTGCAGCAGGGCGAACAGCGGGCCCTTGAGCGAGAAAATGAAGCTGGCAGTCTGCTGCGAATCCTGACCGAGCTGGGCCCGGCTATGGGAGAGTTTTTCGAGGAACTGGCGCATGCCTTCCCAGCCCGGCGCGGCGATGTTGGTGCCGCTGTCGTTTTCCAGGCCACTGACCACCAGTTGCAGGAATTCGCCGGTCTGTTGCTGTATGTCGTGTTCTTTGAGGTTGCGGGTAGCACCGCTGGCTTGCAGTCCGTTGATCCATTCGCCCAGCAGTTGTGACTGTTTGTTTTTCATCGCATCGAGTGTGCTGTTCTGCAGTGCTGCCATGTGCCTGTTGCTCCATTGCGAATTGGGGGCCGGTTCTTCGGAAAATGACCGGCGCGAAGTGAATGACCCTGGCCGTTCGAAATAGTTGTTCGTTCCCGCGAGGATATTTTTGATCTACCGCAAGGAACGCACCGGTAACTCTAGTCGGCGTGGCCGGGAATGCTGATCTTTTGCCTGCAACAAGGCCCCAACGCAAAGAGGCCGCGTCCAATGGAGGCGGCCTCTTTGCGTATCTGGCGGTTACTTGCTGGAGTGTTTGGCCTGCAGCTCTTTGGCGTGGGCCAGGTGTTTCTCCAGTGCCGGCAGCATTTTCTGCGCAAAGGCTTTGAGTTCGGTGGCGCCTTTGACTTTGTCGTCGGTCACGGTGTTGGCTTGTTTCTTGAACAGCTCGATGGTTTCTTCGTGAGCCTTCACCTGATTGTTGGCATAGGCGGCGTCGAACGACTCATCACGGACTTCGAGTATTTTTTCTTTGGCTTGTTTGACCAGGGTCGTGGTGTCCGGCACCTCGATGTCGTTGGCCTTGGCAATCGTCGCCAGTTCATCGTTGGCCTTGCCGTGGTCGGTAATCATCATGTTGGCAAACGCTTTGATGTCGGCGGATTGGCTTTTTTCCAGCGCCAGGCGACTGGTTTCGATTTCGGCGATGCCGCCGGCCGCTGCGTTGTCGACAAAATCGTTGTCGGTAGCGGCGAAAGCCGAGCCCATGCCGGTGCTCAACGCAACGGCCAGAAAGAGATGACGCAGTTTGAATCCGTCCATTGGTGTTTCTCCACGCAGGTTTTTGTGAGCGTTATTCAATGGAGGGAATTGGCCGACCAAAGGTTTTATCGCATTTGCGACAGGGCGACGAACGGGCACCGCTGGTCTGACAGGTGGTCGACAGAACCGGTCAACCGAGGCCATTCTGATACCTGGCCAGCGCAATCGGTCGCGTTGGCTACCGATCAACTGACGGAGGTGTTCCATGCCGGTGACCCATGATTTGTTACAGGACTTGAAACTGACAAAGGAAGAAATCCAGCAGCGACGCACCGCGGATCCACATCTGGATGCACTGATCAACAAGTATTCCCAGGCGGACGCCGAAGTCGTCAAGGCCGAGACGGCGACCTCGGATGCGCCGAGCGACGACACCCTGAAGAAACTCAAAGAGAAACGCCTGCAGGTCAAGGACAAGATCGTCGAGCAGTTGCAGGCTCGAACCTGACCGTCAGTCGCGCCACCGGCCCTCGCTGGTGAAACGACTGGAACGACAGCCCCGACCGGCACCTCGAATGTTCAGAGTCTTCACATTGCGACTCTCAACGAGGTGCCTTATGAAAGATCCAAAATTCCCCAGTGAAGAGCAGGGTGCATTCGACCCGGTACCCACCCATCCCGAGCCGAACAGTCCGGCGCACACCGTCCGTAATCCTGAAGAGGAACGCAAGAGCGAGGAAGTGCCGGAGGATGAGGATCCGGACAAGTTCGATCGATCCAGTAACTGACCGGCTGCCATCGCCTCACTTCAAGGCTGCCTCGAGAGGCAGCCGCGCCATGTGCGTCGCCTTCAGCGAGCCGAAATACAACCACTCGCCATACTCGCGCACCGTGGTGATCGGCGAGTAATTGCCGGCGCTGGCATCCTGCAGATTGGCGATCACTTTGCCGTCCAGATCCAGGCCCAGCACGAACCCGCGCTTCTCCACCGGTTTGGGCAGTACAGTCATGGCCCGCACGATCATCTTGCGTGCGAACGGGTGTTCAGCCGTGCGATCCAGCAGCGGATTGCGCGGTGTGTACAGCGCCACCCAGAAACGGTCCCAGCCGTTGAACGCGAGGTTGTCCGGTAGCCCCGGCAGGTTGTCGATGAACAGGTCATGGGTGCCGGCCTTGGGCCCGGTCAGCCAATAGCGGCTGATGCGGTAGGCGCCGGTTTCGTTGACCAGCACATAGGCGTCATCGGGGCCGAGCGTCACGCCGTTGGCGAACTCCAGTTTGTCGAGCAGCACGACGGTCTTGCCGGTCTGGAAGTCATAACGCAGCAGGCGTCCGTCGCCGCCGTGCTCGATGATCGCTTCGCTATCGCGGCCGTAACCCCAGCGACTCGAGGCATCGCTGAAGTAGGCGTAATGCCCGGACTTGTCGATGGCCACGTCATCGGTAAACCCGAACGGCAGGCCATTCGCTTCGGTGGTCAGCGCCACCAGCCGACCCTGCGCGTCGAGCGACAGCAAACCCTTGACCCCGTCGGCGATCACCAGCAAACCGTTGGGATGCCGCGCCAGCCCCAGCGGCCGGCCGCCGGTATCCGCCAGCACCTTGCGCTGTTGGCCATCGAGACTGGTGCGCAGCAGGCGTCCGTCGTGCAGGCCGGTGATCAAAAAATCGTTTTCCAGCAGCAGCGCTTCCGGGCCTTCGATGTTGCTCGGGCCGACTTGCGCCGCACCCTTGAGCCGCTGATTGTCAGCGTACTGGCCTTCGGTCAGCGAGGGCGCCGGTTGCGGTGTCCAGGCCACGGGCTCGACCTTGGTCGGCATCAACAACAAAAAGGCCAGAACGCCGACAATCAGCAGCAACAGCAGATAACGCCATCTCACACGTGGGCTCCCGCGAGAGCGAGGTGCCGGGTCGCCATGTCACGCAGGGCCAGCATCGAAGCCGCCGATTCGCGCTCGATGCGACGCTTGAGCAGCAAGTGGTTGGCAATGCGCAGGCCGATGCCCTCGAACTGATAATCTAGGGTTCGCACAAACCGAGTGGCATCGTTGTGCGCCGAGCATTCATAGGTCAGCCGCAACGACAGACCCTGATCACTCTGGGCCCGGGCACACCAGCGCCGGCCCGGCAGGTATTCGGTGACCTCCCAGCGCAAATGCCCCTCACGCCCGCCAGCGTGAATGTCCTCGTCGAATCGCGCACCGGCATGTAGCGCACCGCTGGGGCCGTCGATCTTCAGTGAAGACGGATGCCACTCCGGCCAGCGACTGACGGTGGCGGCGTAGGCGAGGACGGCGATCGGATCGCCGGCAATGTCGACGGTGTGCTGCATGCGGGTCATGGGCGTTCTCGAATCGGTCAGAGGGGCGGTTTCCGGCTCCCAGTAGAGGGTGCCGAACAGGTAGTCCATCAGCGGAAAAACGATATTGAAATTGCGCTCCTGCATGCGCTCGCGACGGTGATGCAGCTCGTGCAGACGGCGCATCTGGCGGATCCACGGCAGGCGGGTCAGCGGGTTCTGCGGCGGCAGATGCTCGCAGGCGTGAAACACTTCATAGGTCAGGTAACCGAACACCATGCAGCCGCCGAACAGCCCGGCGACGTTGCTGTTGACCTGCGCAAACAGCCACCACAGAGGCAGGGTGATTGCCAGCGTGTGCAGCACGATCAGCCAGGCCGGGAACAGAATCACCCGCCAGTCGCGGGCGCCGTCGTAGGTCATGTGGCCGGGGGTGAAGAAGCTGTGATGATCGCCGGCATGCCGGGCATAGAACATCCGGGCGAAGCTCTTTTTGTGGTGGCCGAGGTGGCGGTGCACCATGTACACGCCGAAATTGAAGAACAGCAGAGTCAGCGGCACGGTCAGCCATTCCAGCGGTTGCACCTGGTGCACGCTGCTCCAGAACGCGCCGATGGCCAACACACCGAACAGCAGCACGAACGCGCCGTGCAGCCACGGGTTGTAGCGGGGATGGATCGCCGCACGGTAGCGGCTGCGAAAAGCCTCGGTGGTCTGCCTCACTGCGGTCACCTGCGGATATTGTCGTTATCCCGGCAGCGTAGCCGATCCCGCCGTTTGTGCAGGGCCAACCTTCAGGTCACAAGTGCCATGCTCCGGTGCATAGCGGCCGTCAGCTCAACGGGTTCCAGCGCTGCGACCAGTCGTCATCGGCTCTGATCACCTCACGCAGCAGGTCGAACGCCTGTTGCAGGATCGCCGAGTCGCGGTCACGGGAGTAGACGAGGTAGGTCGGGTAGCCGAATTCCGGGGCTTTGGTCACCGGCTCCAGCGCGCCGCTTTCCAGATAGGTGCGCACGACCCGGGTCCGGAAATAGCCGCTGCCGCCGTTCTCGAGGATGTATTGCAGGGCCAGCGGGCCGAGGTTGAAGCTCAGCGCAGCCTTGGCTTTTTCCGGCAGGGCTGCGTCGTGCTGGCGGCGGAAGTCCGGGCCCCAGTCGATGTACACGTAAGGGGCAGGGCGGCCCGGCGTGGTCACCAGAATCAGTTTCTCTTCCAGCACCTGCTCGACCTGCAGTCCTGGCCAGTATTCCGGTTGATAGACCAGCGCGGCATCGAGTACGCCTAGTTCGAGCTGGCGCAGCAGGTTTTCGCCGTCGCGGATGTCCATGCGCAAGGCGTGGCCGGGGATTTTCTCGCGCAATTCGGCGGCCCAACTGAGCATCAACGGGTTGCACAGGCTGACCTCGCCACCGATGTGCAGCACGTTGTGATAGCCCTCGGGCAAGGGCAGGTCGCGGCGTGCGGCTTCCCAGGTCTGCACGAGTTGATTGGCGTAGACCACGAAGGCCTCGCCGTTGGCGGTCAGCCGCGCACCGGCACGGTTGCGCACGAACAGCGTGCTGCCCAACTGGCTTTCGAGTTTCTGGACCCGGGCGGTGATTGCAGTCTGCGTGACGAACAGCTTTTCCGCCGCCGCGGCGAGGCTGCCGTGGCGGACGATTTCCAGAAAGGTGCGGGCGAGATCGATGTCCATGGGCGGGCCGGTGGTTGAGGTGCGCGCATTGTAAGGCAAAAGCGCCCTCACCCTAGCCCTCTCCCCGAGGGAGAGGGGATCGACCGAGTTGTCTTGCGCCATACATCGACCTGAAAGACCGAGTCGATTATGGATTCAAAGCAGATATTCCAAGTCGATGTATCTCGTCAATATCCCCGGATCAGTTCCCTCTCCTGGGGGAGAGGGCTAGGGTGAGGGGAAAAACAGGCACCGCCGATCAACTGACCAGATCGGTCTCAACCACCCGCGCCCATTCCTCCACCAACCGCGCCGGCGTACAGCAAGTCTTTCGCTTGTACACAAAGTTGCGGCACTTCTCGGCAAACTGATTGCGGTTGTACAGCATGTCTTCCTGCATCTCCTGCAACTCCGCCTCGCGACACTGACGGATCAACACATGATCGACCCGCAACTTACGCTCCCGCACCGCTGCATAGGTCGGATCGCTCAGCACACTGTTGGCCCGTTGCAGCAGCCACAGCGAGAACTCGTCCGGGCAGCGCGGGCCGATTTCCTGAACCATGCCCAGTTGCAGCGCCTGCGCAGCGCTGACCGGCAGGCAGGCCTGGGTCAATTGTTCCGCCATGGCCGGGCCGACGGCGCGGGGCAGGCTGTAAGTCCAGTATTCCGAGCCGTACAGGCCCATGCTCTTGTAATGCGGGTTGAGCACGATGTCAGCACGGGCGAACACGATGTCAGCCGCCAGGGCGAGCATCACACCGCCGGCGCCAGCATTGCCGGTGACCCCGCTGACCACCAGTTGCCGCGCGCTGAGCAATTCTTCGCACACATCATCGATGGCCTGGATATTGGCCCAGGCTTCGGCACCCGGATCTTCGGCGGCCTGGATCACGTTCAGATGCACGCCATTGGAAAAACTGCCGCGTCCACCCTTGATCAACAGCACCTGAGTGTCGCGTGATTTGGCCCAACGCAGCGCCTCGACCATACGCCGGCATTGCTCGGTGCTCATCGCGCCGTTGTAGAACTCCAGCGTCAGCTCGCCGACCCGGCCTGACTCGCGATAACGGATCGGCTGATACGGCTCGTCGCTGAACGGTGCGTTGGCAATCGACCAGTCCAGCACCGGCACGTGCGCCAGTTTTCCGGCCAGCACATGCCGCGCCGGACGCTTGAAGGTTTCTTCGCCCGGTTGCGGTTTGCGTCGCAGCGAGCCGATCCACAGGCTGTGATCACCGGTCGCCACCAACACCGCGTCGTCGTGTACCGCGAGAATCTCGCCGGGCATGCCGGTGCGCTGATCGAGGTGCGCGTCGTACACGTAATACTGCCCGCCGGCGAGGCTGGCGAGTACGCCGGGCTGACCGTCCGCCGCATCGATGCAGCGCTTGATGAAGCGTGAGCAGTCGTGCCAGCTGAAGGTGCGGTCGTCCTGTTTCATGTTCGGCTGCAAGCGCCCGCGCACTGTCGGATCGTTGTAATCCAGCGCCACCGGCTCGAAGCCGTCGATGAATTTCTCCACCACTTCACGGATGCAACGGATCGCCGCGTCGCTGCCCCGACCGTTGTACAGCTCGGATTTACGAAGGCCCGTTGGCAAGTTGAATTCACAGGTGGCCCAGACCGGGCCGGCGTCCATTTCCTCTACCGCTTGCAGGGCGGTCACGCCCCAGGACGGCAGCTCGCGCATGATCGCCCAATCCAGTGCGCTGGCGCCGCGATCGCCGACGATGCCCGGGTGGATGATTACCACCGGACGCTGCGGATTGCTCCACAGCGCGTGGGGAACGCGATCCTTGAGGAACGGGCAGATCACCAGGTCAGCGCCGCTGTTTTCGATCTGCTCGCACACGGCGGTTTCGTCGGTGAATAGCACCACGCTGGGTGAATGCCCGGCCTGACGCAGTTCCAGCCAGGCACGCTGGGTCAGGCCGTTGAACGCCGACGACAGAAGAATGATGTTGAGTGATCGCATGATTGCTCTTCCTTGAAAGGTCAGCCGCAGGCTCCCGGTGAGCCGTCCGTGGCTATCGATGGAGGCGCAAGGTTAGAGACTGGCGTGGCTGGCGCCACTGATCGAGATCAACGTTGTGTCAGCCAATGTTGCCGTGGCGACGACGTGCCTTATTCTCAAAGGTTTGCTGATCCTGATTTTTTATTACTTCAAATGTCTCAGGCGCTATAGCACAGTCGCACCCCTGATCACCGCCGGAAGATCCCGGCGTATCCATGGATTTTCGCAGCGGGTGGAGCCCGTTTTCAGGGAGTAAGGCATGGGGAGTCACAACCCGCATTACCAGGTCATCGGGCAAATGTTCCAAAAGGACTACCGATGGTTGTGCGCAGCGGTCAGCCGTACCCTCGGCTGCCCGCACAGCGCACAGGACATTGCTTCGGAAACTTTTCTTCGGGTCCTGGCGCTGCCCGATCCGCTGGCGATTCGCGAACCCCGCGCGCTGCTGACCACGATTGCCCGGCGGCTGGTCTATGAAGGCTGGCGCCGGCAGGATCTGGAGCGCGCTTATCTGCAAAGCCTGGCACTGACGCCGGAACCGGTGCATCCGTCGCCCGAGGAACGGGAGTTGGTGATCGAAACGCTGCTGGCGGTGGATCGCTTGCTCAATGGTTTGTCGGCCAAGGCCAAGGCTGCGTTTCTCTATCACCAGCTCGACGGCCTGACCTACAGCGAAATCGGCGAACGCCTCGGCGTGTCCACCAGCCGCGTGCAGCAATACATGGTCGAAGCGTTCAAGCGTTGCTATCAGGCGATGCAGGCATGAGGCCGGACGAAACGCTGATCGACGAAGCCGCGCAATGGATGGCACTGCTGCAATCGGGGCACGTCAGCTTGCAGGAGCGTGCGGCCTTCGACGCCTGGCGCACGGCGGATCCACGGCATCAGCAGATCATCGAGCAAATGGGTGGCGGGCTGAATCTGCTGCGCCATTCGAACCTGCGCGGCCTGCCGCGTGAGAGTGTGCTGCACAGCTTGAATGCACCGTCCAGTCGACGCCGATTCCTCAGTGGCAGTTTGAGCGTACTCGGCATCGCGGTGCTGGCCGGTTTGCTCGGTCGACGTTATGGCTGGTTGCCGGAAGCCGGCGAGTTGTCGACCGGTACCGGCGAGCGTCGGGAATTCACGCTGGAGGATGGCAGCGCTCTGACCCTCAATGCCCGCAGCCGCGTAGTGCCGCGCTTCAACAATCTCGAGCGCTTGCTGGACTTGCGCAGCGGTGAGCTGCTGATCGATGTGGCGAAAAATCTGGCTCGACCGTTTGTGGTCGAAACCGAGCACGGGCGGATGCGTGCGCTCGGGACCAAATTCCTGGTGCAGCGCGGTGACGATTCAACGCGGCTGGTGATGCTGCATTCACAGGTCGAAGTGGTCACCGCCAGCGGCGCGCGGCAAGTGGTGGAGGCCGGCGAAAGTCTGCTGTTCAACAGACAGGAAATCCTCGCGCTGGAACGCAGCAAAGGACAGGAAAGTGCCTGGGTGCAAGGGCGGCTTGAAGTGCGTGATCGCCCTTTGAGCGAAGTCATCGACAGCCTGCGCAGCTACCGTCGCGGCATCCTGCACCTGAGCCCCGAGGTCGCCGGTTTGCGCCTCAGCGGTCTCTATCCGCTGGACGACAGCGACCGCACGCTGCAACTACTGGAGCGTTCGCTGCCGATCCGCGTCACCTGGCACAACCCGTACTGGGTCAGCATCGAAGCACGGTTATAAATCCATAACTTCCCGGTCTATCCGTCCCCCTATAAAAAGCGCCGGCCCGCTGCTCATTCCCTGCAGACGCCTTCAACAGGGAAGCCCCTCGATGTTCTCATTCAAACAACAACAATTGTCCCGCCTGACGCTGGCCATCGTGCTGGCGACGGGCATTGTCCCGGCCACCGTTCTGGCTCAAGACGCTGCCGCTCAGGTGTTTACCTTCGACATTGCCGCCGGGGCTCTCGACGAGGTGCTGCTGGACATCTCGCGGCAGACCGGCATGCCGATTTCCTTCAGTCAGAATCTGGTGCAGGGCAAGCGCAGCAGTGCGGTGCGCGGCGCATTGGGTGGCCGTCAGGCGGTAGAGAAAGCGCTGATCGGCAGCGGTCTGCAAGTCGAGCAGGGCAGCCAGGGCCTGAGCATTCGCCCGGCCGATGCGCCGAGCGCCGCGCCGGTCAAGGCGGCTGCCGTGGCGCCCGCCAGCAGCGCCGATTACCGAATGGAAAAAGTCACCGTCACCGGCTCGCGGATCGCCCGGGCGCAGAGCGATGGTGCAACCCCGGTCAACGTCATCACCCACGAAGAAATGGAAGCGCGCGGCTACAAGAACGTCTACGACGCTCTCGCCACGCAAACCCAGAACACCGGCATGACCCAGGGCGAAGACTACGGCAACACCTGGCAACCGGCGGCCAGCGCCCTCAACCTGCGCGGCCTCGGCCCCAACCACACGCTGGTGCTGATCAATGGCCGACGGGTCGCCGATTACCCGACGCCGTACGACGGCAAGGTCAACTTCACCAACCTGGCGAACATTCCGTCGGCGATCATCGAGCGTATCGAAGTGCTCAGCAGCGGCGCTTCGGCAATCTACGGTTCGGATGCGATTGCCGGGGTGGTGAACATCATCCTCAAGGACAAAATGAATGGCGTCGACGTCAACCTCAAAGGCGGCACCAGCGAGCGCGGCGGCGGTGACAACCAGCGTTTGCAGATCAGCGGCGGCGGCAGTTGGGGCGACTTCGACGGTTTGTTCGGACTTGAACTGACCAACCGCGATCCGATCTGGGCCGATGATCGCGGCTTCATGCAGAGCGGACCGCTGGCGGATGTCGGCTACCGTCGCGACCTGACCAACAATCGCTATCTGGGGCCAGGTTGCGGCGCCTATCAGGGCACGTTCGACAACAAGCTGTTCAACAGCGGCGGACGTTGCCGCACCGACCAGATGTACAACGATTACTGGACGGTGCAGACGCAAAAGGAAAACTACGACGGCTACACCCGTGGCACCTGGCATTTCAGCGACAGCGGCCAGGTCTTCGCCGATCTGATGTACGGCCTCGATCACATCCAGAACAACACCCGTGGCCCGAGCTTCACTTCGCCGGATTTCATCAACCAGAACAGCGGCAATCTGGAGCGTTGGTATCGACGCTTCGGCGAAGAGGAAATCGGTGGGCGCACCAGCAACAACAGCAAGTGGCACGACACCTCCTGGACCGGCACCCTGGGCCTTTCGGACAAGATCGCCGACACCGGGTGGAACTATGAACTGGCGGCCAACCGATCCGAGTACAAAAGCGTTCGCACCACGCGTTACACGCCGCTGTCGTCGATCCAGGATTTCTACCTCGGTCCGCAACTGGGCACCCGCGACGGTTACCCGGTGTTCGCGCCGGATGCCTCGCGCCTCGACCGGCCCCTGACAACCCAGGAATGGGAGAAGTTTCGCGGCAACCTGACGCAGAGCAGCAAGTCGGTGTCCACGAGTTACAACGCTTCGGGCAACGGCGATTTGTTTGACCTGCCGGCCGGCCCGGTGGGATTCGCCGGGGTACTGGAGGCGGGCAAACAGGAATATCGCATCGACCCGGACGACAGTCTCAACGACGGCAGTTTCTACGGCGTGACTCCTGCGCAAAGCTCCGGCGGTTCGCGCAAGCGTTACGCGGCCGGTGGCGAGTTCAGCATTCCTGTCACCGACACGGTGCTGGCCACAGCGGCAGGGCGCTGGGACCAATACAAATTCAGCGGCCGCACCGAACAACAGAAAACCTACAACCTCGGCCTGGAATGGCGGCCGGTGAACAGCCTTTTGGTGCGCGGCAGCTACGGCACCAGTTTCCGCGCCCCGGACCTGAACTACATCTATCAGTCCGACAGCAACGGCTACTACCCGGCGCAGATCGACTATTACGGTTGCAGCCAGGGCGTGGAGGGCGCCTGTGACCGTGGGCGCGTCGATTACACCCAGAGCGGCACGGCGGATCTGGAATCCGAACGCGGCAAATCCTGGACCTACGGTTTCGTCTGGTCGCCGTCGCGCAATTTCGATTTCTCCACCGATTTCTGGCGAGTGGAGATCGATGACCTGCTGACCACCGTCGACGAAAACCGCCTGTTGCAGCAAGAGAACGAATGCCGCAATGGCACCCAGGACATCAACTCGGCCAACTGCCAGTCGACCCTGGCACGCGTCGATCGCAATCCCGGCAATGCCGCCGTCGATCCCAATCAGTTGCAGCGGGTGCGGGTGAACGCGATCAACGCCGCCAGCGAACGGGTCAGCGGTCTGGACTTCAAGAGCAACATCCGCTGGGGCGCCGGGCAGTACGGCGCGTTCAGTTCGGCGCTGGGCTACACCCTGGTGCTCTCGCATTACTACAAGGAATCGGACGAAGCACCGACCCAGGACTGGCGCACCTCGCGCACCAACTACGACTGGCGCAGCAAGGTCAACGCCAGCCTGACCTGGGATTACCAGAAGGCCACGGCAACGCTGATGGGGATTCGTTACGGCTCGGTCACCAACGGCGCGGGCGACGGGCGCCTGTCGCCGTGGACGGTGTTCAACGCCAGTGCACGGTACAAACTCAACGACCGGGCGAGTGTCGGGCTGACCGTGAACAACGTGCTCAATCAGGTCAAGCATGACGACTCGGCGGGCTGGCCGTATTACCCGACCGGCAACTACGACCCGTACGGGCGCCAGTGGTGGCTGGATGTGAGTTATCACTTCGGCAGTTGAGGACGGAATGGCGTCAGGCAGCGTCCTACGGAAGTTGCCGGACTTTGGGCGAAAACGGGGATATTTCCGACGACTTTTTAAGGTTGGCCGTCGGAAGCGTGATCTATAGCATCGGCGATGACATTGAAGTCGTTAACGGCCTTATCACTCAGGCCTCTGATAATGGATTGATCATGCGAACTGCACACCTCGAATACGAAACGCCTGCTTATTCCGCTCGCCATCAGTGGCGCGATGATCGTGCCAGGTGCCCCATGGAGGATGTCGCCTTGCCCAGCGCAAAAATGCCCCGGTTGGCGGGTTTGAAGAAAGTCGAGGGCAAGCCTGTCGAATTGCTCGTGCATGGCCGGAACATCGGTGATGACGCCCTGCTGATTATTCAGCTTACCGATGAGGGTTTCGAGCTGAACGACGTCGTCGACATGCTTTCAACCTCCGAGCTTTATCAGCAAGGCGACATGGTCAAACTCATCACTGGCAAGTCGGTCAGAACGGTAAGGCGGCTGCTGAAGGAAGGCAAACCGGTACGGCTTGACCCGCAGCAGAGTGTCATCGCCTACCAATATGCATTGGTGCTGGAGCTAGCCATTCGGGCCTTCGGGGGGCAACCACGGGCGGAGGACTGGCTGCAGAAACCCTCTACCTATTTTTACGGTCATGTGCCGCTGGAATTGACCCTGCATCCATTGGGTTTTCAGATGGTGGAGCAGTATCTGAGTCAGCTTATCTACGGGGTTTACCCATGAACCCATTGCCGTGGGACGAGCATTGGTATGCGTGGCGGCTGGATCGCGAGGTTTATGGAGGGACGTGGGACAGCGGGATGGGGTCAAAGCTCAGAGGCGGTCGATGGAACATACCAGGACGACGCGTCGTCTACGCATCCGTCGATCCTTCCTCGGCCATTCTTGAGGTGGCAGCCAACCGCAGTTTTGATGCCCTGGACAGCGAACCTTATGTATTGACGTGCTTTGAGGTCATCAGCGACGCGAAGGTGAAAATCGTGCAGCCCGAAGAAGTGCCGAACCCTTACTGGCTGAGCCCTGCACGGCCGTCACCCAATCAGCGATTGTTTGCCGACGCTTTACTGGCTGAACATCCGTTTGTACTGATTCCCTCGGCGGCAACCCGGCATTCGTGGAACTTGCTGGTGAGTTGTGACCTGGCAGAGGGGCAGTTCAAGATGGTCTCGCAGGAGCGGTTCAGCCTTGATACCCGACTGGTCAGGGAAATGGCGTTGGTCTGATGCAGCGTCATGCTGCATTTTGCATAACCTCAGCACCCAACGGTCTAAATCGCGCTCTATAAATCAACATCCGCCATCGCACATCCCTGCATAAACCAAAACGCAGGGATGGCTGTTCATGATCCATTTTTCACCCGTTAAATCCCCTTTGAGCCTGGCCTTGCTGCTGGCGATCAACACGTTGCCGGCCATCGCTGCCGACAGCACGGCCAACGAGCCGACCACCCAACTGCAACGGGTCGAAGTCACCGGCACCGCGATTCGCCGGGTCGATGCCGAAACCGCCGTGCCGGTCACCATCCTTCGCGTCGAGGAGTTGCAGAAGCAGGGCGTGACCACCACTGAAGAGCTGGTCAATCGCATCTCGGCCAACCAGTCTTCGGTAGGCTCCGGGCGCTCGGTGGGGTCGAGCAGCGGCGGGGCGTCTTACGCTGACCTGCGCGGGATCGGCCCGAACAAGACCTTGGTGCTGCTCAACGGTCGGCGTCTGAGCAACAACGCGACCAATGCGATCAACGGCTCCGGCGTCGACCTCAATACCATCCCGTTCGCCGCTATCGACCGGGTGGAAGTGCTGCGCGACGGCGCCTCGGCGCTGTACGGCACCGATGCCATCGGCGGGGTGATCAACTTCATCACCAAGACCAGCCTCACCGAAGGTCAGATCAGCACCAATTACGACACCCCGACCCATTCCGGTGGCGGTGAAAGCCGCAACTTCAGCGGCAGCTGGGGTTTTGGTGATTTGCAGGACGATCGCTTCAATGTTTTCGGTGTCGTGAGTTATGACAAGCAACAACGGCTGGCCGCCGAAGATCGCGGTTATACCTACAACTACCAACCGGGGCGTGGTCTTGATTACACCTCCGGCACGGCATCGCCTGCCAACTGGAGCCAGGGCAGCAACGCCACCAACCCATTGGCCGGTTCCGGTTGCAATGCGCCGGGGCTGCTGTCGCGCAATGGTATCTGCCGCCAGAGCCTGTGGAACTACCTCGATCTGGTGCCGGAAACCGAGAAGACCTCGGCCTTCGCCAAAGCCACCGGCAAGCTGTCGGACGAACACAACGTCAGCCTCGAATACTTCTGGGCCCGCAACGAAAACCGGACGCAGATCGGGCCCGGCACTCTGATGGGTAATCAGGTCAATCCTGGCACCGCGTTCTATCCGGGGAACGGCATTACGCCCGGCCCGAGCGGTTTTGCCCTCGACCCGACGCAGCCAGTGGACGTGAACTGGCGTGAAACCGCCGTCGGTGCCCGTCAGCATGAAGATGACAACACCGGTCAGCGTCTGCTGTTGAGCTTCGACGGCACGCTGGTGGGGTGGGATTACAACCTCGGCGCGTCGTACAACCAGAACAAGGTGGTCAACACGATTCGCAGTGGTTATGTGAACGACCGCGCCGTCAGCCAGGGTATTGCCGACGGTGTGATCAACCCGTTCGGTCCGCAGACCGCTGCCGGTTCGGCCTTGTTGGCAGCCAACAGTGTGGACGGTGATTACTCGACGGCGGTGGGCCGGGTCAAGGCGATTGACGGGCGTATCAGCCGCGAGATCGGCGACTGGTTCGGTGCAGGGCCTTCGGCACTGGCGCTGGGCGGTGAGTACCGCAAGGAAGACTTCCATCAGGATTTCGCCGCGTTTGCCGGCGACGTGCAGAGCCTGGGCGTCGATCCCAACGGCAGTGTGGAGGGCGATCGCAGCGTCTCGGCGCAGTACGCCGAGGTCAATGTGCCGGTGCTCGACAGCCTTGAATTATCCGCCGCCGTGCGCCACGACAAGTACAGCGATTTCGGCAGCACCACCAACCCGAAATACTCGTTCCGCTTCCAGCCGTTCAAGGAACTGGTGGTGCGCGGTGCCTACAGTGAAGGCTTCCGTGCACCGTCGCTTTATGAGTTGTACAACCCGACGTTCACCTCGTTCACCAATGCCAACTACAACGACCCGCGCCTTTGCGCAGGCGGCAACCCGAGCAACGGAGGGATTGCCAACCGCGACTGCGCCCAGCAGTTCAACCGTACTTCCGGGGGCAACACTGACCTGAGCCCGGAAACCGCACGCAACGTCACCCTCGGTTTCGTTTATCAGCCGTTTGATCGACTGACCACCGGTCTGGATTTCTGGTGGATTGACATCGCCAACCAGATCGCCGAATTCCCTGAATCGGCGGTGTTCGAGAACCCGGAGCTGTACCCGGAGCGCCTGATTCGCAAGCCTGATGGTTCCATCGATCACATCGTCACCGGCCTGGCCAACCTCGGCAAGATCAAGACCAACGGCGTCGATGTGAGCTTCGACTATCGCCTGCCGAGCACGCCGTACGGCGATTTCGGCATCGGTCTGCAAGGCACTTACGTCACCCGTTACGACTATCAGCAGCAGCTCAAGGGCGACTACATCGACAAGCTCGGTGATTTCCGCGGCGGCGACTTTGCCTCGGCCGGCGCCGTGGCCCGTTGGCGTCACAGCCTGACCGGCAGCTGGAACTACGGCCCGCTCGGCGCGAGCCTGACCAACCGCTACACCAGCGGTTACCACGACTCGGATCGCGAGACCCACGATTACGTCGGTTCGTACAACGTCTGGGACGTGGCCGGCACCTACACCTGGCGCAAGACCCTGGCGGTGACGCTCGGGGTGAAAAACCTGTTCGACCGCGAACCACCATTCAGCAACCAGACCTACACGTTCCAGAGCGGCTACGACCCGAAATACGGCGACCCGTTTGGCCGCACGTTGTACACACGGGTCAATTACAAGTTCTGAGAATGATCGGTCAGGGCGAGTTTTAGTAACACATCGTTCTAAACCCCGCCCTATAAAAAGGCCCGGCCTGTTGCACATCACAGTCAGGCAGGCACGTGGTGAAAGGATCTGCCCATGTTTTCCAGAGTCATTCTGTTCAGCGTCGGTCTGTTGCTGAGCCCGGCGCTGTTTGCCGCGCCACAACACGCCCTCACGGTCTACGGCGAAGCCCCGAAATACGCCCCGGACTTCCAGCACCTGGCCTACGCCAATCCCGACGCGCCCAAGGGTGGGACCTTGCGCCGCTCTTCGCTGGAGAGCGGCCCGTTCGATCACCTGATTCCCTACATCGACAAAGGCACCGGCGTTGCCGACATCGACGGCTGGCTCTACGCGCCGCTGGCCTATCGCAGCAAGGACGAGCCGTACAGTGTCTACGGCCTGGTCGCCCAACGGATGGAGCTGGACGCGGACCGGCGCTGGCTGCGTTTTTACTTGAACCCCAAGGCGCGGTTCGAGGACGGCACGCCGATCACCGCTGAAGACGTGCGCTACACCTTCGAGCTGTTCACCACTCAGGGCAGCCTCAAGTATCGCCAACAGTTTCGCGATGTCGCCGAGGTGCAGGTCGAGTCGCCGACCCAGGTGCGTTTCGTGTTCAAGAACAACGAGAGCCGTACCTTGCCGCTGGATGTGGCGACGTTGCCGGTGTTGCCCGAGCATTGGTGGCGTACACGCAATTTCGCCGATGGCGCAGGCTTCGAGATTCCGCCGGGCAGCGGGCCGTACAAGGTCAGCGCGGTGGACGCCGGGCGCAGCGTGAAATTTCAGCGGATCAAGGACTGGTGGGGCAGGGATCTGCCGATCACTCGCGGGCTCTACAACTTCGATCAGTTGAGCGTGGAGTTTTTTGCCGACACCGATGTGTCGCGACAAGTGCTCAAGGCCGGTGGCTTCGATTACAACCGCGAGTTCTCTGCCACCAGTTACACCATCGGTTACGCCGGGGCGGCGCTGGAGCAGGGCAAGTTGCTGCGCGAACACCTCGCACCCGGCGCCGCGCAAGGTGCCCAGGGGTTTGCGTTCAATCTGCAGAAGCCGATGTTTCAGGATCGTCGGGTGCGGCAGGCGATTGCCATGCTCTGGGATTTCGAATGGAGCAACCGGCAGATGATGCGCAGCATGTACCTGCGTCAGCGCAGCTTCTTTTCCCACAGCGCGTTGTCGGCCACCGAACTGCCGGATGCCGAAGAACTGAAAATCCTCGAACCGTGGCGCGGCAAGATTCCCGATGAAGTCTTCAGCCAGGTGTTCGAGGCGCCGCGCACCGACGGCAGCGGCAACATCCGAGCGCAGCAGTTGCAGGCCCTGAAATTGCTGGAGTCCGCCGGCTGGAAACCCCGTGGCGATCAATTGGTGAATGCCGCCGGCGAGCCGTTGCAATTCACTTTTCTCAACGGTCAGAAGGGCTTCGAGCGTCTGCTGCTGCCGTTCAAGCGCAATCTGGCGCAGATTGGCATCGGCTTCGATATCCGTCAGGTCGACACCGCGCAGTACACCAACCGCGTACGCAGCCGCGACTACGACATGATCGTCGTCGGTTACCCGGTGAGTCAGGCGCCGGGGCGCGAGCTGTTCAATTATTTCGGTTCCGACGGCGCCGATGATCCTGGCTCCAACAACTACATGGTGCTGCGCGATCCGGCGGTGGATGCGCTGCTCGAAGGCGTGGTCCAGGCCGACAACCGTGAAAGTCTGCTGCGCCACGCCCATGCTTTGGATCGGGTGTTGCAGTGGGGCTACTACTGGATTCCCAACTATTACCCGCCGGGGATTTCCACGGTGTGGTGGAACCGTTTCGGTCGCCCGACGATTGCGCCGCTGTACGACGCCGGTCTCGACACCTGGTGGGAAATCAGCCCGACCGCGCTGACCTCGACGCAAATGCAGCAGCAAAAGGAGTACGCCCATGCGGGGTTATAGCCTGCGGCGTCTGCTGCTGATCGTGCCGACCTTGCTGGCGATTCTGCTGGTGAACTTCGTGATCGTGCAGGCCGCGCCCGGTGGCCCGGTAGAGCAGGCCATCGCCCGATTGCAGGGGATCGGTGTCGGCGCGCCGGTGGGTGCCAGTCATGTTGAAAGCGTTGGCGGCGAGTCCCGCGCGACCCGTGGCCTGGACCCGAAACTGGTGGCCGAGATCGAGCGCCAGTACGGCTTCGACAAAAGTGCCGGTGAACGCTTGTGGCTGATGCTCAAGAGCTACGCGCAACTGGATTTCGGCAAGAGCTTCTTCCGTGGCGCGTCGGTGACCGAGCTGATCTGGCAGAAGCTGCCGGTGACCCTGTCGCTGGGTTTGTGGGCGACGCTGATCACTTATCTGGTGTCGATTCCGCTGGGCATCCGCAAGGCGGTGCACAACGGCTCGGCGTTCGATGTCTGGAGCAGCGCCGCGATCATCATCGGCTACGCGATGCCGGGTTTTCTGTTTGCGTTGCTGCTGATCGTGGTGTTCGCCGGCGGTACGGCGCTGGACTGGTTTCCGGTGCGCGGGCTGGTCTCGGACAACTTCGCCGAGCTGTCGCTGTGGGGCAAGGTCGCCGATTACTTCTGGCATCTGGTGTTGCCGGTCAGTGCGCTGGTGATCGGCGGTTTTGCGACGCTGACGATCCTGACCAAGAACAGCTTTCTCAACGAGATCTCACGGTTGTACGTGGTCACGGCCCGGGCCAAGGGCCTGAGTGAACGACAGGTGTTGTACGGGCATGTGTTTCGCAACGCGATGCTGCTGGTGGTGGCCGGATTGCCTCAGGCGTTGGTCACGGTGTTTTTCGGCGGCTCATTGTTGATCGAAGTGATCTTCTCCCTCGACGGTCTCGGCCGCCTGAGCTACGAAGCGGCGGTGTCGCGGGATTACCCGGTGGTGTTCGGTTCGCTGTTCATTTTCACCCTGTTCGGGCTCTTGATAAAACTGCTGGGCGACCTGTGTTACACGCTGGTCGATCCGCGCATCGACTTCACCGCGAGGACTGCCTGATGCCGACGCTTTCTCCAATCGGACAGCGCCGGTGGGCGCGGTTCAAGGCTCATCGACGCGGCTGGTGGTCGTTGTGGCTGTTTCTCGCGCTGTTCGGCCTGAGCCTGGGCGGCGAACTGGTCGCCAATGACAAACCGTTGCTGGTGACGTATCAGGGCGAGTGGTATTTCCCGGCGTTCAAGCGCTACACCGAGCAGGATTTCGGCGGCGAGCTGCCGTTCCAGCCCGACTACCGCAGTGCCCAGGTGCGTGAATTGATCGAGGGGCAGGGCGGACGGATGTGGTTTGCGCCGATCCCGTTCGGCTACGACACGGCTAACTACGACCTCACTGAACCGGCCCCGAGCCCGCCCACCGCTGAAAACTGGCTGGGCACCGACGATCAGGCGCGGGACGTACTGGCGCGGGTGATATTCGGCACGCGGGTCTCGCTGTTGTTCGCCCTGGCGTTGACGGCGGTGAGCGCGTTGATCGGTATCGCCGCCGGTGCCTTGCAGGGCTATTACGGTGGTTGGGTCGACTTGCTCGGGCAGCGTCTGCTGGAGGTCTGGTCGGGGCTGCCGGTGCTCTATCTGCTGATCATTCTGTCGGGCTTCGTCGAGCCGAACTTCTGGTGGTTGCTGGGGATCATGGCCCTGTTTTCGTGGCTGAGTCTGGTGGACGTGGTGCGCGCCGAGTTCCTGCGCAGCCGGGGGCTTGAGTACGTGAAAGCGGCGCGGGCGCTGGGTGTCGGCGATGCACAGGTGATCGTGCGGCACATTCTGCCTAACGCCATGAGTGCGACGTTGACGTATCTGCCGTTCATTCTGACCGGAGCGATTGCGACGTTGTCGGCGCTGGATTTTCTCGGCTTCGGCATGCCCGCCGGCAGCGCTTCGCTGGGCGAGTTGATCGGTCAGGGCAAGAACAATCTGCAAGCACCGTGGTTGGGCCTGACGGCATTTTTTGCCCTGGCGCTGATTCTTTCTCTACTCGTATTCATCGGCGAAGCCTGCCGTGATGCCTTCGACCCCAGGACTTGATATGCGTGAACATCTGATCGAAATACGCGACCTGCGGGTGGCGTTCAAAGGGCAGGAAGTGGTGCACGGCATCGACCTCGACATTTGCCCGGGGGAATGCCTGGCGCTGGTGGGCGAATCGGGTTCCGGCAAGTCAGTGACGGCCCACAGCATTCTGCAACTGCTGGACCCGAACATCACGCAGATCGACGGCAGCATCCGTTATGGCGGCGAAGAGCTGCTGGGTGTGCACGAGCGCTATCTGCGGCAACTGCGCGGCAACCGCATCGCAATGATTTTTCAGGAGCCGATGAGTTCGCTCAACCCGTTGCACAGCATCGAGCGCCAACTCGGCGAAAGCCTGGCGCTGCACAAAGGCCTGGCGGGCGCGGCGGCGCGCAAACGGATTCTGGAACTGTTGGAACTGGTCGGCATTCAACGACCGCGCGAGCGGCTGAAAGCGTATCCGCATCAGCTCTCCGGCGGGCAGCGGCAGCGGGTGATGATCGCCATGGCGTTGGCGTGCGAACCGCAGTTGCTGATTGCCGATGAGCCGACCACGGCTCTCGACGTCACGGTCCAGCGCAGGATTCTGTTGCTGCTCAAGGAACTGCAACAGCGGTTGGGCATGGCGCTGCTGATCATCAGTCACGACCTGAATCTGGTGCGCACCATCGCTCAGCGGGTGGCGGTGATGCGCGCGGGCGAAATCGTTGAGCAGTCAAGCTGCGAGCAATTGTTCCGCGCGCCGCAGCATCCCTACAGCATCGAATTGCTCAACGCCGAACCCGGCGGCGCGGCGCTGTGCCGTGATGCGGCGGAGGATTTGCTCGAAGTTCGCGATCTGCATGTGCGTTTTCCGTTGGGTGGCGGATGGCTGCGGGCCAAGTCGTATCTGCACGCGGTCAATGGCATCGATCTGAACCTGCAGCGGGGCAAGACGCTGGGCATTGTCGGTGAGTCCGGATCGGGTAAATCCACGCTGGGTCAGGCGATCCTGCGCCTGATCGACGCCGACGGCAGCATCCGCTTCAAGGGTGAGTCGCTTGAGCAACTGAGCGGCAAACAATTGCGCCCGTTGCGCAAACGCCTGCAAGTGGTGTTTCAGGACCCGTTTGGTAGCCTTAGCCCGCGCTTGTGTGTGGAGCAGATCATTGCCGAAGGTTTGCAGGTGCACAGTGATTTAAATGCGCAGGCGCGCGAGCAGGCGGTGATCGATGTACTGAAGGAAGTCGGGCTCGATCCGGCGACGCGTCATCGCTATCCCCACGAGTTTTCCGGCGGGCAACGGCAACGCATCGCCATCGCTCGGGCGCTGGTGCTCAAGCCGGATCTGATTTTGCTGGATGAGCCGACCTCGGCGCTGGATCGCACGGTGCAGAAACAAATCGTCGCGCTATTGCGCCGGTTGCAGGAGGAGCACGGGCTGACCTATCTGTTCATCAGTCATGACCTGGCGGTGGTGCGGGCGCTGGCCCACGATCTGATCGTGATGAAGGATGGCGAGGTGGTGGAGCGTGGTGAAACGGCGGGGTTGTTTCATTCGGCTCGGCACCCGTATACGCGGGAGCTGCTGGCTGCATCGTTTGTGACACCTATCACGGCAGAGACGGGCAGGCAGGAGGCCAGCCTTTCGCCCACAGGGCAGATCCGGTAAATTTCGCGGTTCCGCTCATACAAGGATGTAGATGATGGCAAAACCTGCCGCGCGCCTCAGCGATCTCAATGCCTGCCCGATCACTGGACACGGTACCAACCCCAGCACCAGCGGTTCACCCAATGTGAACATCAATGGCATGCCCGTGCTGCGAGTCGGTGATACCACCGCCTGCGGTGACTCGGTCACCGAGGGCATCGGCAACATTCTGATCAATGGCAAGCCAATCGCCTTTCTTGGTAGCGCCACAGCCCATGGTGGAATGATCATTACCGGCTCCGGCGACGTTTTCGTCGGCACGCAGGTCGGTTCCGCGCCTTTCAGCCCGATTGTCACCGTGCCAAAACACAGTGAACGCTTCCAGCTGGTGGACGAAACCACCGGCGAAGCAATTCCCGACATGCTCTATTGCATCGAAACCGGCGATGGACAGCGCCTGGTCGGCCATACCGACAACCATGGCAATGCTGCGAGGGTATTCACTGCCGATCCGACGTCCATTGTTGTTCAGTGGGGCAAGGAAGCGGCCGCCCATCTGGATGCCCTGGGCATCGACTATTAAGGAGGGTGACGCGTGGCTGCACCAAAGAAGAAACAGGCCCAGACCACTGAGCAGCATGCGACGACTCAGGTCACGGGAACGCTGGCCCAGGACTATGTGACGGTGGTGGGGGCTTCCTACATGTCGACGATAGAAAACTGGCGCGGGCAGAAGGGCAATAAAATGCGCTTCATCAATCAAGGCATCCGACAACTGACGAAGTATCCCGAAGGCACACCAAGTTTTTCGAAACAGCGCGTCTTTCTGATTTTCAAGGATGACTACCCGCAAAACCTGCTGGCGGCCTTGAAGCTGGTAGTCGAGCGCGATCATGGCGCGCAATACCGGGAACTGGATTCAATATCCGGCCTAGTGGATTTCATCTTTACCCGGCAACGTCGCGGCAGAGAAATCAAACAGCTCGATTTTTTCTCCCATGGCGTAGTGGGTGCAATCGAGCTGGGATACGAGCTGGATAAGCGTGAAAGTTACCGATTGCGTGATGCCCAGGCAAAAATGTTCAAGCCGGAAGCGTTTGCATACGGTGCAAAGATTCACTCTTATGCCTGTCGCACCGGGCTGGGCATCAACGCCGAGCGTTGGGTGCTCGAGGGCGAAGACCCTCACTATGAACTCAGCCTCGCGCAGATCATGGCTAACGCCACCCGGACAACCGTCATGGCGTTTCCGCGACGCAGCAATTACGACACGACTTATGGCACCAACGCGGAGCGGCAATCGGTGCCCGGCACGCGTCAGCGGATGGCCTCCGACAGGGAGGCGATGGAAAGCTACACCCGCAAGAATATCGAGTATCAACGAAAGCTTGCAGAACACCGCAAGACAGCGAAGAACCCGACGGCTGAGCTTCCAGATGAAAAGGCTCCGCAAAAACCCCTTTCAACGGTTACTGATGAGGAGCGCAAGTTGGTAGCACATGAGGACAGCCGCAGTTTTCACGAGAAAACCGTGGGTTATCCGCTGGATGCGTTGGGTGCGCATCGTGATGTCCGTTCCGGGGATACCCCCACGGGTGTGCCCGCTCACCTTCTTGAGTACAGACCCGCTTGAGCATGCTGCGTCTATCGAGAAAGAACAGCCTCCTGCTCATCTTGCTGGCGGTGTTCATCACTACGGTTTTTTTTTATTACAGCAAGGAAGATCAAATGTCCGCCAGGGTAATGATGTATTACGGCGACTGGAGCCCTGAAGAAACGCGCTTTGACGCGACACGATGGTTCAGCTCGGGAATGTATCGACCGCGTTTGATGGGGACGCCTTCCGCACAGAGTCCTGTCACCATGCTGCGCACCAGTCCTGATCCGTTGAGGGGCATTTCGAATGACGAGTTTCTGACCAAAGTGCTGGTTGCGATGGAGGAGCGTTATCCGAAGGTGGATACAGAGGGGCTGGTTCTCGATACACCTGATCTTCGTCGCCAGATCCGATATGCCTACAGCGCGTTCTCCGAACCGGACAGACCTGTGGACTCTTATTGGTTGTTCGTGACTGTGGGGGGCGACACGTTTGTCATCACGATTGACTGGGATGTCAACGACAAAAAGATGCTGACTGGGTCGATGGCTGAGCATCTGGCTGAAGGAAGTGAAGCGGCCATTGCGTTTCGAGATATTCAGCGAGAGCTGGAAAGAGCGCCGGGTTCAACACGTTGATGGTTAGAGAAATCATCGGTCTCTGGAAGCACGAATCCCGCCAGAGGCGGGATTCGTGAATTGCTTCCGGGCGTTTATGCCGGGAACAGCTCGGACAGCTTCATCGACAGCATCATGTCGCCTTCAACGCGCAGCTTGCCGCCCATGAAAGCCTGCATGCCGTCGGTTTCGCCGCTGACGATACCTTTCAGGGTTTCGCTGTCCAGCACCAGCGTGCAGTTGGCGTCCGGGTTTTCGCCTTCCTGGATGTCGCAGGTGCCGTCTTTGACGATCAGGGCGTATTGCTTGTCTTCGTCAGTGATGTTGAAACCGAAGACCAGATCCAGACCGGCAGCGGCGGCTGGGTTGAACTTGGCTTGCATTGCTTTTACGGCATCAGCTACGGAGGTCATGGTTCGATCCTTTTTGGTTGATTGCAGCAGGGTCACAGTAATCCGGACTCAGCGAAACGTGATGAGTTCCGGGGCCTTCAGCAGTTGCAAATGTGCATGACTGTTGAAGGAAGCCAGAGCCACCTCGCGACCGCGGAACTTCAGCTGGTTGAGCGAGGTGTTGACGATTTGCCAGTTCAGTTCAAAGGCCTGCCGGGCAGGCATTTGAGTAATGAGGTGGAGCAGGGCGGTGATGGTGCCACCGGAGGTGAACACCGCGATTTTCTGGGTGTTGTCAGCCTGTTCGAGAATCCGCTGCAGTCCGGCCTGTACCCGTTCGACGAAACCCACCCAGCTTTCCAGGCCCGGTGTGTCGTAGGTGCCGGCGAGCCAGCGCTCGATGATCAGGGCGAAGATGCGCTGGAATTCGCCACGGTTTTGCGCGGCGTTGCGCAGGATTTCCAGTGCTTCGGGCTCTTCCGGCAGCATGGCCGGGAGCAGGGCGCGGATCACGGCGTCGGCGTCGAATTCGTTGAAGGCCGAATCGATTTCCAGTGCCGGAACCGGCAGGCCGGCGGCGGCGAACTGTTCCAGCGCGCTGTTGGCCGTGTGTTGCTGGCGGCGCAGGTCGCCCGACAGGCAGCGGTCGAAGCTGATTCCGAGTTCGGCGAGATGGCGGCCGAGGATTTCCGCCTGGCGTACACCGGTCGGCGACAGGACGTCATAGTCGTCTGCACCGAAGGAGGCCTGGCCATGTCGAATCAAGTAGATGCTGCCCACGTCCGCGTCATCCCGGTACGTTGAAGGTTGTGGCGAGGTTATGGGGATGACGGTGAGCTGTCAATGAAAAAACATACGCTTGTTTGAAATGCCCGTTCCAGCCTTGTTGCCAGAGGTTTCACGGCTGGCCGACCGGCTGGTGCATGGGTATGCTGGAGCCAATTCCCGCGTGTGTTTCATGACCGCGCATCGTTTGAAGGAGTCACTGTGGAGTTTTTCACTGAATACGCCAGTTTCCTGGCCAAGACCGTGACGCTGGTCATCGCCATTCTGGTGGTGCTGGCGAGTTTTGCTGCGTTGCGCAGCAAGGGCCGGCGCAAATCCGCGGGCCAGTTGCAGGTCAGCAAGCTCAACGATTTCTATAAGGGCCTGCGTGAGCGGCTGGAGCAGACCCTGCTCGACAAGGATCAGCTCAAGGCCTTGCGCAAGGGCCAGGCCAAATCCGAGAAGAAACAGAAGAAGAAACCCGACGCCAAACCGCGTGTGTTCGTGCTGGACTTCGACGGCGACATCAAGGCTTCGGCCACCGAAAGCCTGCGCCACGAGATCACCGCGCTGCTGACCCTGGCCACGCCGAAGGACGAAGTGGTCCTGCGTCTGGAAAGCGGCGGCGGCATGGTGCACAGCTACGGCTTGGCCTCGTCGCAACTGGCGCGCGTCCGTGAAGCCGGCGTGCCGTTGACCGTGTGCATCGACAAGGTCGCGGCCAGCGGCGGCTACATGATGGCGTGCATCGGCGAGAAGATCATCAGTGCGCCGTTCGCCATCCTCGGCTCCATCGGCGTGGTGGCGCAGTTGCCCAACGTCAACCGCCTGCTGAAAAAGCATGACATCGATTTCGAAGTGCTGACCGCCGGCGAATACAAACGCACCCTCACTGTATTCGGCGAAAACACCGAGAAGGGCCGGGAGAAATTCCAGGAAGACCTGGACATCACCCACCAGCTGTTCAAGAACTTCGTCGCCCGTTATCGCCCGCAACTGGCGATCGACGAGGTCGCCACCGGCGAAGTCTGGCTGGGCATCGCGGCACTGGAAAATAAACTGGTCGACGAACTCAAGACCAGCGACGAATACCTGGCCGAGCGTGCCAAACAGTCCGAGGTCTATCACCTGCACTACGCCGAGCGTAAGAGCCTGCAGGAGCGCATCGGCATGGCGGCCAGCGGTTCGGTGGATCGCGTGTTGCTGAGCTGGTGGAGCCGGCTGACTCAGCAACGCTTCTGGTAAACACCTCACACGCTCGTGAGCAATCAAACTCGCGGGCGTGCTGCATTTTCAGCGGAAGAAAGTGCGGTACATAGATATTTTATAGTTGCGTATTGTTGTTGTTTTACAGGTTGATTCATCAACTAATCACGCTGTATTGAAAGAGTCTGAAACTTTATTCTGGATGCCCCTTTCAGAAATAAAGTTGCTAAGCATGGATGTTGAAAAGAGTAAATTGATCTTGCCAGTCATGACGCCCGCTCAACAGGGTGTCTTTTTTGAATTGTATGAAAAACAGATTCCTGACTGGTTGCTTAAATCTTCAGAAACTGTTCGAAACGATCTCTATGAAAGTTTCAAGGCCAGTTTCAAATCCCGTCATGCCGCACTTGAGCAATTGCGCGCACTGAAATCCCCGCAGAGTTTTTGTACGCCACTGCTGGCCAAAGCCATGGCTGAGAAGCTGGGCGAACCTTTTTTCGAGGTCGAAGGGGCGATTTTTCAACATGTACGCTCAAAGTCCAGCCTGTTGGGATTGCGCAGGAAACTGGTGCTGCCGATCAATCGTGATTTGCTGACCGCTGCCTGTGAAAATTTCGAATTGTCGGAAACTCTGGCCAGCACCTATCACGAGAGTTCATTGCTGTATATCCCGCAGCGGATAACCGGGCGAAACAATAAGGTATTGTCGATACAACCTCACGAGTTTGCCAGGCTTTGTCGTTATCTGGATCTCGGTAAACAATATAAAAAGCATGTGGAAGGATTCTTCGGCAGCGACAGTCAACTCGCCAGTCTGCAGGAATCATCCGTTGCCTTTTCCAGAGACCAGTTTGATGTCGAGCGGCATATCGCTTACATGCGTGGCCATATCAGTCTGGATGTGTACCGCATGCTTGAGTCGGTCAAGAACTCGGATTCTTCAATCACACTGGGCAACAACACCTTGGGTTATCAAAGCCTTGAAATGCTTGAGGTGCAGCTCAGAGGGCCGATGTTCATCGGCCCGGTCAGCGAACATGCGGATGGCGATTACCGTTGTGTGATCTATATGCCTGGTGATCCCGATCATCCTCTCAAAGAGTATCCCAGTTTCCAGAAGTTCGAGGTCGAGTTGAGCGGGCGTTTACGCGGCTCGCAGTTTCGCAGTTTTTTCACGCGCTTCATCCCGATGAAGGATCGCTCGGTTTTCCTTAACGGACTCGATGTACGTTTGTTGAAAGCGCGACCGAACCAGTTTCCCGTTTCCACGACCTTCCTTCCGCTGACAGGGCTCGATCTACAGGGTGACGCAAGACACAACCTGTTTCTCGCGATCTTCCAGCACCGCGCGGCGCAGGTTCGGGCCGATACTCGCCTGCTGGTAGTGCCGACGGATGATGAAGATGAGAAAACCCGCCTTGCCAGGCAAGAGTCCTATAAAGCCATCGGGCTGAATACGCTGTTGTTCTTTGTGTCCTTCGTGCCGGTTCTCGGCGAGGTCATTTGTGCCGTCGCCGGAATACAGTTGCTCGGTCAGATCTACGAGGGCATCGACAGTTGGGCCCACGGTGATCAGGAACATGCCACCGATTGCCTGTTCGACACGCTTGAGAATCTGATCCTCATGGCGGGTTTCGCTGCCGGCGGTGTCGCGGTGGGTAAGGCTTACACCGTCGTGCGCTCGTCAAGTTTCATGCAGGGACTACGGCGGGTACCAGTTGGGCCAATGTCTTATCGCCTGTGGAATCCGGACATGACGGCTTACCGCCAGCGCGAGTCTTTGCCGCGCAGTTTTGCTGCGGATGCGCAAGGGCTGGTATGGCGCGCAGACAACCGCTATTTGCCGCTGGGTGCCAATGCGTACGCGGTGCGTCCGGTTACCGGCACCGGTTTGTGGGAGGTCCATGATCCGCACTTGCCCGGGCGTTATTCACCATTGCTTGAGACCAATGGAGCTGGCGCCTGGCGTCATGACTCCGAACTGCCTCACGAGTGGAGTTTGTTGACCCTGTTCCGTCGCCTGGGTTTTCGTGAAGAAAAGATTTCAGACCCCCGTGCCTTGCAAGCCATTGCAGTAAGCGGGATCGGCCAGGCAGCCATGCGCAAACTGTTCGTTGAACGCGGCAAGCCTATGGCGATGCTCACGGACTCGGTGAGACGCTTTCGTGCCGACTCCGACGTCAGCCAGTTCATGACGCAAATTGATACGCCCGCATCTGCGCCGCTGGCGGATGCCGATCTGCAACTGTATTTGCTGACAGGAGCAGGTCGCTGGCCACAGGACATGGCAGTCATTGTGAAAGACATCTTTGGTAATGAAGTGACACGCTATGGCGCAGACGAGGCTGTCCGCCAGGTCAACCTCACAGAGGGCGCGCTGCGCAACGGCCAGTTTTATACCCCTGTTCTGGCAGCACTCAGCGACAGTGAGCGTTCACACTTGCTGGGCTCGGCCACTGTGGAGTCGAAAAATCAGATAGCGTTATTGGGCAAACATATTGCCGGGCTGGCGCCGCGGATGCGCATGGCGATGATGGACCGGTTGTTCCGGCGAAGCGACGTCTGTGAGCTTTCCAGAGGCGAGCCGATCATCAAGGCATTCCCGGGGCTTTCAGCCAGTGTCGCCGACGAACTGGTGCAACATGCCGATGCGCGTGAGTGGGCGCAGCTTGAATCCGGCATCGTACCGTTGCGTCTGGCCGAGGAAGCCAGGCGCTATCAGCAGGTCCAGCGATTGAATCGCGCGTACGAGGGGTTATATCTGGACGCCGCCAGTGGGCGCGATGCCGACATGCTGGTACTCGACACCTTGAGCCATTTGCCGGGCTGGCCGGGCGATGTATTTGTCGAAATTCTGGACTGGGGTGTGTATGCCGATCAGCGGGCCGTCGTTGGCCCGAGCGATGCCCCACACAAAGTGCTCGTCGAAGCCTATGCCGAGCGCTATCAGGTTCAGGATGCGCGCAGCAATAGCGTCTCCAGTCATCCGTCACGCACCCGTGCGAATTTTTTCCAGGCACTGTGGGAAAGCCTTCCGGCCCACAGTCGCAAGGCCATCGGCGTTGAAACGGACGTCGACGGCACGGGCTTGCGGGAGAAAATCACCGCATTGGCGCTGCAGCGGCGCGAAGCCTTCGCCAAGGTGCTGGAAATTGCACCGGCACACTCGAGTTACCGCTCCCCGATGGGGCTGGCAGATCAGCGGATCGAACAGGTCACCGTCGAGCAATCGGCACCTTCAAGCCCTTCTCAGGGCGTTTCGCCCGCGCTCGTGCGTCGGGCGCAGGAGTTGTATCCGACTCAATCAACCGCACAGATCAAACGTTTTGTGACCTCTCTGGGCGCCGACGAAGTATTGGCTATCAGGTCGCTTGAACGGTTGCGCGAGCAATACAGGACGATGGTGGAAACCCTGGAGCGCTGGACCCACCGCGATACGTATTATCAGGGTGAGGAAGGTCCGAGGCTCAAGGTCCCCGCCCATAGCAAGGCGCGGGCAATGCAAGCCATTTTGCGCGCGTGGCGCAAGGAAACCCGTCACACGGCGCACTCGGGGCATCCGACCTACAGCCTGACGCTCGATGCGGTGCCGTTAGGGCAGATGCCGGTTCTTATCGGCGATTTTTCCCACATCACCGCGCTGGAAATGAGCGGCGTGGGCGCCAGTGCAGGTCTGAATACGTTTCTGCGCAATTTTCCCGGACTCAGGGTGCTGAACCTGTCAGGTAACGGACTGACACGCATCCCTGTCGCGATCGGGGACATGCCGGGGCTGACAGGTCTGGATCTGAGCAACAACCGTATCCGGCTTACTCAGCAGACGATTGTAGAGCTGGCCGGCAAGCATCACCTGCGCACACTGGATTTGGGCTTCAACCCCCTCCTGGGGCGTACTCCGGACGTCAGTGCAATGCGTAAATTGCGCCACTTGAGCCTGCGAAACACCGGCATCACCGAATGGCCCGGAAATACCGATGCGCTTGCGCATCTGGAATCTCTGGATCTGCGCAACAACAGGATTGTCGAGATCCCGACGTCCGTCTTCACCTCCCGCGCTGTACTGAATCGCGGCACTACGATCGATGGCAATCCGCTGTCGACCGAGAGCCTGCAAGCCATCGCTGCGTACCAACAGTCGCAAGGCATAAGTCTGGGCGTCATCACCACCGAGTACACCAGCACCGCACGACTGGCCGGTGACCGGGAAGGGGCGGGATGGGTAAACGGCTTGCCGACGGTGGAGATCGGTCGGGCCAAGCAAGTGTTGTCGTCACTGTCGGCTGACCCGGATTCCCGGGATTTTTTTGAAGTGCTCATGCAACTGCGTGAAACGGCCGATTACTCCAGAACCCGCGAACAGCTCGGGCAGCGGGTATGGAATGTGCTGGAAGCGGCCTGTGAGGATGATTCGTTGCGTCGCGCGCTGTTTCGCATGGCCCGCACAGGCTGGGTCAGTGCGCCCAATGTTGCGGGACTGTTCAGCGATCTGGAGGTCAGGGTTCTGTGTTATCGGGCAGCGGCGGCGGCCCGCACCGGTACCCAGACACTCGAAGGCGATCTGGTTCGTCTCTTGCGCGGGCTGTTCCGGTTGCAGCAGGTAGAAAAACAGGCGTTGCTCGATATCGCGCGCCGATCCCGCGCAGGAACTTTCACTCAACGCCAGGCACTGGATATCAGCCTGATTTATCGGGTGCGACTGGCGCAGCGCCTGGCGTTGCCGGCACAACCCACAGAGCTGAATGTGCCACTGGATGCCGAGGTGACGGACGCGCAGATCGATCACGCCTATCTGGAGGTCGTCAGGGCCGAGCAGACGGCGCAACTCTCGGAGTCAGTCAGCAGGCAGGAGTTCTGGGCCGAGTATTTGCTGGCGACACGCCAGGATGCGTTTACCAGCGTTCTGGATCGCAGTGCTCACGCGTTCGCGCGCCTGGAAGCGCAGGTCGGACTGTCCCGTGAAGCAGCCAGTCAGCAAATGACGACGATCTTTGACAACTTCAGGAATGAAAGCCTGGAACTGCGCAAACAGCTGACCAATGCGGCGCTGGCGAGGCATCCGGGTTTGACGTTGCCGGTCACGCCGGGGCCCGGCAGACTGGGAACGAGAGAGGGATAAAGCAGCGACCTCGAGCCCGCCAATGCGGGCTCGAGGTAGACGTACGATCAGCGGCGACGGAACAGCGGCAGCGGTTCGTCAGTGGCGGCCTGATAGGTCACCGAGAAGTCCTTGAGGCTTTCCAGGGCGTCGTACGGGTCTTTGTCCGCGCGCAGGGCGAAGGCATCGAAACCGCAACGGCGCATGTAGAACAGTTGGTCGCGCAGCACGTCGCCAATCGCCCGCAGTTCACCTTTGAAACCGTAGCGGTCCCGCAGCAGGCGGGCGTTGGAGTAATTGCGGCCATCGGTGAACGCCGGGAAGTTCAGGGCAATCACCTGGAACTCGTTCACGTCGTCACCGATTTCTTCGGCTTCTTCATCGGCGTCCAGCCACACACCCAGACCGCCATCGCGGGCCTTGAGCATGCGGGCGTGTTCACGCCACAGCTGCAGCGGGACGATCAGGTCGTCACAGTTGCTGATTTCGTCGATGTTGAAATCCTTGGGCAGCAGGTGCCAGGTTTCGTCGACGACCTCGTTGTTCTTAATGATTCGCTGCATAGACGCGTTCCTTGAAGAGGTCGATGCCAATACGCTGGTAGGTGTCGATGAAACGCTCGTCTTCGGTGCGTTGTTCCACGTACACGTCGATCAGTTTGGAGATCACGTCCGGCATGTCTTCCTGAGCGAAAGACGGGCCGAGGATCTTGCCCAGGCTGGCGTCACGGCTGGCGCTGCCACCGAGCGAGACCTGGTAGAACTCTTCACCTTTCTTGTCCACTCCCAGAATGCCGATGTGGCCGACGTGGTGGTGACCGCAGGCGTTCATGCAGCCGGAGATGTTCAGGTCCAGTTCACCGATGTCGAACAGATAGTCCAGGTCGTCGAAACGGCGCTGGATCGATTCGGCGATCGGGATCGACTTGGCGTTGGCCAGGGAGCAGAAATCACCGCCAGGGCAGCAGATGATGTCGGTCAGCAGGCCGATGTTCGGCGTGGCGAAGCCACCTTCACGCAGTTCGCCCCACAGGGTGAACAGCTGGCTCTGCTCGACGTCGGCCAGAATGATGTTCTGCTCGTGCGAGGTGCGCAGTTGGCCGAAGCTGTAGCGGTCCGCCAGATCGGCGACGGCGTCGAGCTGCTTGTCGGTGATGTCGCCCGGTGCAACGCCGGTCGGCTTCAAGGACAGGGTCACGGCCACATAACCCGGCTTCTTGTGCGCCAGGGTGTTGCGGGTACGCCAGCGGGCGAAGCCCGGATGCTCCTTGTCGAGGGCGGCCAGTTCGGCGTCTTGATTGCTCAGCGCCTTGTAGTCCGGGTCGACGAAGTGTTTGGCGACGCGATGAACTTCGGCTTCGGTCAGCGTGGTCTGGCCGCCGCGCAGGTGTTCCATCTCGGCATCGACTTTCTGGGCGAAGACTTCTGGAGTCAGCGCTTTGACGAGGATCTTGATCCGCGCCTTGTATTTGTTGTCACGACGGCCGTAGCGGTTGTAGACCCGCAGGATCGCGTCGAGGTAGCTCAACAGGTCCTGCCATGGCAGGAATTCGTTGATGAACGCGCCGACCACCGGGGTTCGACCCAGACCACCGCCGACCAGCACGCGGAAACCGAGTTCGCCAGCAGCGTTATGGACCGGCTCAAGGCCGATGTCGTGAACTTCGATGGCCGCACGGTCGGAGGTCGAACCGTTGACGGCGATCTTGAATTTACGCGGCAAGTAAGCGAATTCCGGGTGGAAGGTCGTCCACTGACGAACGATTTCGCACCAAGGACGCGGGTCAATTAGCTCATCGAACGCAACACCGGCGAACTGGTCGGTGGTGACGTTGCGCAGGCAGTTGCCGCTGGTCTGGATGGCGTGCATCTGCACGGTGGCCAGTTCCGCGAGGATGTCCGGGATGTCTTCGACCGCCGGCCAGTTGAACTGCACGTTCTGCCGCGTGCTGATGTGGGCGTAGCCCTTGTCATAGTCGCGGGCGATTTTTGCCATCATGCGCGTCTGACGCGAAGTCAGCTGGCCGTAAGGCACCGCCACGCGCAACATCGGCGCGAAACGCTGGATGTACAGGCCATTTTGCAGGCGCAGGGGGCGGAATTCTTCTTCGCTCAGCTCACCTGCCAGATAGCGTCGGGTCTGATCACGGAACTGCTTGACGCGGTCCTCGATGATCCGCTGATCGTACTCGTCGTATACGTACATATAAGTCCTGTTCTCAGGCTTTGGCCACTCGGAAAACGCTGCGTTTTCGCTTGCTGGAGTCCGATGGTTCCTCTGCAATTCTGCGCGCACGGCCGCGCACTCCCTGACGGAGCCGGGGCAATATACCCGTTTGCAGTTATGCGCAAAAGTGATGTTTGAGTATATGGAAAGAACCAAAACGCCTAACGAGAATTCCTTTCACCTAACCCACATTTGTCGTGCGGACAATCATCGTCTTAACTGTGGTCGAGTCTTTCTGCAATCACCGATAAAACCGACAAGAGGCGATGCAATGAGCAACCCAACCAAGGCAAGGAAAAGCGATAGCAGTGTCGATGCATGGGCCATTCTGTTCCTGATCATTCTGGTCGTTGGAACGGCGGTGTTCTGGGTCAGCCATCAGTAAAACGACTTGTCCGGGCCCCGCTTGCGACGATTGTCGGACAAAAGGCGGGATCAAGCGCCAAAGGCCAGGTGATCAATGGCTATAATGCGCGGCCATTTTTCCTTGGGCCCGGATGATTCATGTTCAAGCTTTTCCAACTCAGCCTGCTGCTGTTCGGCGCGGTTTTCGGTACCTGCGCGCGTGCAGAGTCGGTGCTGTTCCTGAATCCCGGCTCGACGCAGGAAGCGTTCTGGGTCAGCTACTCGCAATTCATGCAGGCTGCCGCCCGGGACCTGGGCATCGACCTGCGCATTCTCTACGCCCAGCGCCAGCCGGAATTGACCTTGGCGCAGGCGCGACTGGCCCTGCAGGGGCCTGAGCGCCCGGATTATCTGGTTTTCGTCAACGAACAGTACGTGGCACCGCAGATTCTGCGGATGGCCAATGGCAGCGGGGTGAAGCTTTTTATTGTCAACTCGGGTCTGACGCCCAACCAGCAGGCGCTGGTGACAGAGGCCGCGGATCGGATAGGCAGCCTGGTGCCCAACGACGAGGAGGGCGGCTACCTGATGATGAAGGAGCTGATTCGCCTGCATCCGCCCGTGGCGCCCGGTGAAAGCATCGATCTGCTGGCGTTTTCCGGCCTCAAGATCACGCCATCGGCGCAATTGCGCGAAAAGGGCATGCAGCGAGCGCTGGCGGAGAATCCGCAGGTGCGTTTGCGGCAATTGGTCTATGGCGGCTGGACCCAGCAACGGGCTTACGAGCAGGCGAAGCAGTTGCTGGTCCGCTATCCCGACGTTTCATTGGTATGGGCAGCCAATGATGAAATGGCCTTCGGCGCGATGCGTGCCGCGTCCGAGGCCGGCAAGGTGCCGGGCAAGGACGTGCTGTTCAGTGCGGTCAACACTTCGCCCGAAGCGTTGCAGGCGGTGGTCGACGGGCGCCTGAGCGCATTGCTCGGCGGCCATTTCACTTTGGGTGGCTGGGCATTGGTCGAGCTGCATGATCATGCGCAAGGCGTCGATCTGAATCAGTATGGCGGCCGTGACCGGCAGATTCCGTTGCTGCAACTGATCGACAGGGATCATGCCCGGCGAATCCTTGCCATGGGCGCCTCGCCGGACTACGGCGTGCACTTTCGCAAGCTCTCGGCGAAGGGCCGTCCGGTGTCGTATCGCTACCCGTTCAATCTGCAGACCCTGATGCATTAAGCCGTCAGACGCCCGCCAGATGCACCACCAGTTGCACAATGCCGAACAGCGTCAGGGCGAACACCGCCGTGAACGCGATGCCCAGAAAGATGAAATGGCTGGGCTTGCCGTGGGTGAAGTCCCTTGCCCGGTTCTTGCCGCTCTGCACCCCGAACGCCGCCGCCATGACGCTGTGCAGCATCTGCCAGAAGGTCGGTGGCTTGTTGTCGACTGGATCGTCCATAAATCCCTCGTCTGAAAAGTGTACCTCTTGAGCTTAGCCAATCCTGCGAATCGTGCGGAGCCGGTCACGCCAGAAGAAATCCATGGCAACAAATCGTCGCCCGTCGCGATAACTATCTAACGCAGTCCGGTTCGCCTGGCATGGTGTTCTGATGCTTTCATTCCAAGGAACGAGAGCATGTCTGAAACCTTTCAGCCGGATTCGAGCAGCATCAAGCCTTCCCGCCAGCACGTTTCCCGAAGCATTCACGCAGCAACGCTCGAACAATCCATTCCCGACTGGCTGACGGAGGCTGCTTCCCATCGTCGTGCGTCGTTGAGAAACGCCAATGCCATTTTGCCGGACTGGTATCGGAAGGCCTCGTCTGGACAACGCAATGTTCTGAACGAGAGTTTTACGGCGAGCTTTCGCGCCCAGACGCGATTGGACCACGCGCTGGCCGACATGCAGGGCATCCATGTGTTTGGCAAAACCCTGCTGTGCGCGATGCTCAAGGATCGTTTCAATGTCGAACTGGATGTCGAAGATACGTTTTTGCAACTGATTCAACCGATCAATGCAGGAATATGGTCCACGGAGATCGGCACCTTCGAGGTGTCGAAAATGTCATTGCTGCAAGCCGCGCTGCACAATTTCGAAGCGGCCGAATGTGAGAACGGTGCGTTTCACAAGCGCTCGGGATTTCTTGCCCGATTGCCAGCGGGGACTTTCAAGGCTGTGCGCACTTCGATGTCGGTCCGGCAATTCATGGTCGCCTGCCGCACGCTGGACATTGGCGGCCAGTATCAGCGATACCTCAAGCATTACCTGTATTCCGAAAATCAGCCAGCCCATCAAACACTGCGTGAACTATTCACCACGGCGCGCAGAGCAGCCTTGCATGCGGCTGCCGAGCAAGCACTGCTGCAAGGAGATATCGAGCCTGCGGATCATGCATCGATCCAGGAAATCCTCCATGGGGAGCGCCAACCCCTGCTCGGGGGGCGGCGCATCTGGTTCTGTGAAATGAGCCTGATGAGGCGTCGCCTGACCGGTTGTCTGTGGTTCGCAATCAGTGAGAGGTTCGAGGACCCTGAAGAACTGATTCTGTACATTCCCGATGATCCGCATCACCCCCTTAAACGATACAAGACCTCGCAGCTGGAGGCCGCGCTCAAGCGGCGATTCACGGCCCGGGAAAGCGCGTCGGCCGATGACGGCACGCCGACGCCATATCAACGATTTTTCAGCAGGTTCGTAGCCTATGCCGACCGTGCGTACTACTTCAGTCAGTTCACTGACAATGCACCGGATGCCTCGTTCAGCAGCAGGGTCACGTCTTATCTTGCACGGATCAACGACTGGATCAACGGGCTGAGCCCTTTGCCAAACACACTGGTCGATCTGGTGCCACCCGCGCCCGCGATCAGACAGGTTGCCAACCAGGATCCGTTTCTCGCCCCGGTCAACATGCCGTTCAAGGGGCTGCGTTTCTGGGATGACAACATCGACCTGTGGGATTACCTGTTCGAACGTCATCGCGAGCAACTGCTTGAAGATGCACGCAGTTACGCCGTGCCCGTAGAGGATGTCGATGCGAATGCTCGCAAGACACTGTTCGCGAAGTTGCTGAACAGCGGCATGCTCGTGTTGAACACGGTTTCGATGCTTGTGCCCGTGCTGGGCGAAGTGATGATGGGGGTCATGGCTTGCCAGCTTCTGGAAGAGTCCATCGAGGGCGTGATCGAGTGGAGCGAAGGGGATCGGCATGCTGCCACGGCGCATCTGGTGGACATTGCGAGCAATCTGGCGTTGATCGCGTTGATGGGGGGCGTGACGAAGGGGGTGACCCGACTGAAGCCGGTCGATGCTGCCCCGGTTATCGAGGATCTGCATCCCGTCACGCGTCCTGATGGCCATGCGCGATTGAGAAAGTCCGATCTCGGAGGATATGAAAGCACGGTCCGCATCGATCCAGGTGTCCGGCCCGATGCGCTGGGGCGTTACGAGATACAGGGCAGACACTTCATTCGGATCGAGGGCAAGACCTATGAGCAGGTGTATGACCGGGCGCTGGGGCGCTGGTGTATCAGGTACCCCGACAATCCGCATGCGTACCAGCCTGTCCTGACTCACAACGCGGCGGGAGCGTGGCGCCATACGCTCGAGAACCCGCTGAAATGGAGTCGGCAGACCTTGTTGCGGCGCATCGGACACATCACTGAAGCGTATACAGACGAACAACTTCTCACGATCGGTGAGATCAGCGGGGTCAGCGACAACGCGTTACGCAAGATGCACATGGATAACCTTTCGCCGCCTCCGGAACTCATGGATGCCTTGCGACTGTTCGATACTGATCGTGGTGTTGTGCAAGTCATCGAGCAATTGGCAGGCGATCTGGACATCGATCATCGCTATTTACACGCCTTGCCCTTGATCATCGAACTGCCGGGCTGGCCTGTCGGGCGCATTTTGAAGGTCTATGACACCCCAGACTTTACCGGGCCTTCCACCCGCTATGGTTCGGAACATCCATTGGCGGAGATGGCGAATAAACCGCCGATCCGGCTGAGCCGCAGCCATGTGCTCAATGGTGAGTTACCCGCCAGAATCCTGTCTGCCCTCGATGAGTCCGAGATATCCGCGTTATTCGGTGACAAGGAGGCGGGTGACCGGGTATGGCGACCTCAGGCTTTTCGGGATCTGCTGGCCGATTACGCCCGGGCGAATCGTCCGACGCTGTTCGAAAGCCTGTTCCAGGAAAGTGCCATCGCGGATCCCATGATTGACAGGTTGCAGCGCGCTTACGCCGGACTCAGCGACGCCGCGGCGCAAGAGATTCTTCGCCACGCCAATGCTGACGACATGGCGATTTTGTACAGCACCGGGCGTATGCCGGACGCAATGCTGGAGGAGGCGCGATGGTATGCACGGCGCGGTCGACTGGTTCGCGCGCTTGCCGGGCTGCACATGGAGCACATGATGTCAGCTGACACTCGCCGCCTTGCCTTGCACACCTTGAGCAAGTTGCCGGGTTGGTCCGCTGATATGCAGCTCGATATCCGTGACGGTCGTGTCGACGGCAGACAGATCGATTCCATCGGTCACGAAAGCGCGGCTGTGCGCCGCAGCGTAGTCAAGAAGGGGCCGGTCTATCAGGCTTTCAATGAACATGGTGTCGCGCTCAATGAGCTGCCGGTCTCGGGAAACGGTTTTTACGCTTCGGTCTTGCGCCTGCTGCCCGAAGACGTACGAAAGGCCATCGGCCTGTCGGAGGCCGCCCACGGAAGCGATCTTCAGCGAGCCATCACTGCTTACGCTACCGAGCATGCCGGCGATACGGCCACGATGCTAGCGCTGCACGGCCGCAGGACACTCAAGTTCAAGCCACCGCAGCGGATCAGAGAGCATTTGGTGGGCTACTACGCGAGCGGCGAAGGAGCGGTCGGGCTCTCCGGTCTGAATCCTTCGCTGGTCGTGAGATTGCTCAGCCTTTATCCGGATCTGAGCATTTCCAGGGCCAACGGCGTGCTCCTGAAGATGATTCGGACAGGCAAAAGCGATGCGCACATTCTTCAATTGCTGGAGGATCTGAGGCATCAATGGCTTGAGCTTGAACAAACCCTGGACCATTGGGCCAATACCGGACCGAACCGGGCGCAAAAAGACCGGATCGCGACCCGCCTCAAAAGGTGCTGGCGAAAACGGCCATTCGCCGAAGAAAACCCGACGTTGCGCCACCTGGATCTGGCCACTGATGAAGCATTGCCCGGTTTCTCGGCGGATTTCTCCCATGTCACGGTGATGCGACTTCAAGCGCCCCACGCCACCCTCGGACAGATGCGCGGATTCCTGCGCAATTTTCCCGAACTTGAATTCCTCGACCTCAGTGGCAACCACCTGGTCACCAACCCGATCCCTCGGGAGTGCTCTGCACGGCTGCTTGAGCTGGACCTTTCCGACAATCCCGTGAGTCGCCTGGATGTCACCGGGATGTGGCGTCTCGAATTGCTCGATTTGAAGGGGACGCGTCTTCAGGAATGGCCGCTCGGCGCTGACAATCTGCGCAACCTGAGATGGCTGGACCTGAGTAATACGTTGATTTCCGACATTCCACGGCAGGCCCTGGCCCGCGATGAGTGGGTGCTGAACATGAATCTGACAGGGACGCCACTGACCGATGACGCACGCTTGCAGTTGCGGGTCGCGCAGCAGCGATGCGAACTGGCGCTGGATCTGCCGCAGGGGTCGCTGGCGCAATTCATGCTCGAAGATGTGCCCGAGCAGGACAGTCGGCCGCTAGAGAACGGCACTCTGGTGGCTGGCCGGTTGATGCGTATACCCACGCCAATACCATTCACGGATCATGTTCCGGCGTTTACCCGGCGTTTGCGCAGGGTGCATCCATCCCTGACCGAAGAAAAGGCCGAGGAAGTGGCCGAGGGTTTATTGCAGGACGCAAGCGTCGAACAGGTCAATGCGCGGATCGAAGACTGGAATCAGAGATTGGAGTCAATGACACGCCAGCTCAATGGCTGGATCTTTACGCGTCGATCAGGAAACACACTTTTTGGAGGGCACTGGTCGACGTCACAGGGTCGCCGGGAGGCCTCGCTCAGAATCATGGAGTGCTGGAGGAAGGGGCTGCTGGGGGCGTCGGCGCGTAGCGATCGAACGCTGGATCTGGCCAATATCTCCAGATTGGGAACACTGCCTCGACTGTCTCCAGAGTTTGCACACGTGGAAGGGCTTAGCCTGAGGGGGCTCGGTTTGAGCGGAGCAGACGTTCAAGAGTTTCTTCAGGCTTTTTCCCGGATACGCTGGCTGGATCTTGGTCTCAACGAGCTGAGTGCAGTGCCGTCGGTCATTGCTGGCATGGAGCGACTGGAAGAACTGGGGCTCATCGGTAACCGGTTCAACGATTTCCCGGCTGTTGTCGACGCATTGGGTCCCATGCCGCGGCTCAAATGGCTGAAGCTGAACTACAACCGTCTGACGGTTTTCAATGGAGTCACGGCCGAGCAATTACCGGCGTTGCGCTGGCTGGAGTTGAGCTTCAATCATATGAGGCAGTTCAACGGGCCTGTTAGCGCAACACTGGAAGTCCTTCATTTGAATGGCAATGACTTGCGCGAGTGGCCGGAAGGTGTGTTGCAGGCTGAGCGCCTGCTTTCGCTGAACCTGGAAGACAACCCGATAAGAGAGATTCCGCCAAGGGCGTTTGACGGAAACCACGACGTTTTGCTGGCGGGTACGCGAATGTCGCCCAACTGGCGTTCCTTGATGACGGACAGTCTGATTCGACTCAGGGCTCATCTCGACAGAGTGGGTGGTGAGCAGGTTTTGGGTATCAAGCGGGAGACGCTCGATTTTTGGCTTACCGATACCGAATTCGATCAGTTTGTTGACTGGTCCGGCAGCGAGTCCGAACCAGAGGAGGACGTCAGGTAACCTGAGCGTCACGGAGTCGAGCCCCTGTCTCAGTGCATCCGAGACAGGGGCTTTATTGCGTCAATCAGTTGTCGTAGCCGAGGTTCGGCGCCAGCCAGCGTTCGGTCAGGCTCAGTTCCTGGCCTTTGCGCGAGGTGTAGCTCTGCACCTGATCCTTGTCGATTTTGCCCACGGCAAAATACTGCGCCTGCGGATGGGCGAAGTACCAGCCGCTGACCGCTGCTGCCGGGAACATCGCGTAGTGCTCGGTGAGGAACACGCCGCTGCGACCGGCGCGCATTTCCTGGGCCTCAGGGTCGAGCAGGGCGAACAGCGTGGCCTTCTCGGTGTGGTCCGGGCACGCCGGGTAGCCAGGGGCAGGGCGGATGCCGGAATACTGCTCTTTGATCAGCGCCTCGTTGTCGAGGACTTCATCCTTGGCGTAGCCCCAGTGCTCTTTACGCACCTGCTGGTGCAGCCACTCGGCGCAGGCTTCGGCCAGACGGTCGGCCAGGGCCTTGACCATGATCGAGTTGTAGTCGTCGCCAGCGTCCTGATAAGCCTTGGCCACTTCCTCGGCGCCGATGCCAGCGGTGGTGATGAAACCACCGACATAGTCGGTCACTTCACTGTCCTTCGGCGCGACGAAGTCGGCCAGCGAGAAGTTCGGTTTGCCGTCGGTCTTGATGATCTGCTGACGCAGGTGATGCAGACGGGCCATAGGCTTGCCGTCATCGCCGTACAGCTCGATATCGTCGTCGTGCACCTGATTGGCCGGCCAGAAACCGAACACTGCACGGGCACTGATCAGCTTCTCGTCGATCAGCTTGGTCAACATCTCGCGGGCGTCCTTGTACAGCGAGGTCGCTGCTTCGCCTACCACTTCGTCTTCGAGGATGCGCGGGAACTTGCCGGCCAGATCCCAGGAGATGAAGAACGGCGTCCAGTCGATGTATTCGGCCAGTACGTTGAGGTCGATGTTGTCCAGCACGCGGGTGCCGGTGAAGGTCGGTTTGACCGGAGTGTAAGAGGCCCAGTCGAACTGGGGTTTTTTTGCGATCGAAGCGGCGTAGCTCAGGCGTTCGGTACGGGCGCTGCGGTTGGCGGTGCGTTCGCGGACGTCGATGTACTCTTCGCGAGTCTTCTGGACGAAACCGGCTTTCAGTTCCTTGGACAGCAGCTGTGTCGCCACGCCCACGGCGCGGGAGGCGTCGGTCACGTAGACCACCGCGTCGTTGCTGTACTTGGGCTCGATCTTCACCGCCGTGTGCGCCTTGGAGGTGGTCGCGCCGCCGATCATCAACGGCAGGTGGAAGTCCTGGCGCTGCATCTCGCGGGCCACGTGGACCATTTCATCCAGCGACGGAGTGATCAGGCCGGACAGGCCGATGATGTCGCACTTCTGCTCCTTGGCCACCTGCAGGATTTTCTCGGCCGGGACCATCACGCCGAGGTCGACGATGTCATAGCCGTTGCAACCCAGCACCACGCCGACGATGTTCTTGCCGATGTCGTGCACGTCGCCTTTCACGGTGGCCATCAGGATCTTGCCCTTGGCTTCCGGCTTGTCGCCTTTTTCCAGTTCGATGAACGGGATCAAGTGGGCCACGGCCTGTTTCATCACACGGGCGGATTTCACCACCTGCGGCAGGAACATTTTGCCGGCGCCGAACAGATCGCCGACGATGTTCATGCCGGACATCAGCGGGCCTTCGATCACTTCGATCGGGCGCGCGAACGACTGACGGGATTCTTCGGTATCTTCGACGATGTGGGTGGTGATGCCCTTGACCAGCGCATGCTCCAGACGTTTGTTGACGTCCCAGCTGCGCCATTCTTCGGTCTCGGCTTCCTTGACGCTGCCGTCGCCCTTGTACTTGTCGGCGATGGCGAGGAGGGCGTCGGTGCCTTCCGGCGTGCGGTTGAGGATCACGTCTTCAACGGCGTCGCGCAGTTCCTGCGGGATCTGGTCGTAGATCTCCAGCTGACCGGCGTTGACGATGCCCATCGTCAGCCCGGCGCGGATCGCGTAAAGCAGGAATACCGAGTGAATCGCCTCGCGCACCGGGTTGTTGCCACGGAACGAGAACGACACGTTGGACACACCGCCGGAGCTCAGGGCATACGGCAGTTCGTCACGGATGTAGGCACAGGCGTTGATGAAGTCCACAGCGTAGTTGTTGTGTTCTTCAATGCCGGTGGCCACGGCGAAGATGTTTGGGTCGAAGATGATGTCTTCCGGCGGGAAGCCGACTTCGTTGACCAGAATGTCGTAGGAGCGTTTGCATATTTCTTTCTTGCGCGCTTCGGTATCGGCCTGGCCGACTTCGTCGAACGCCATCACCACCACGGCGGCGCCGTAGCGCTTGCACAGTTTGGCGTGGTGGATGAACTGCTCGACGCCTTCTTTCATGCTGATCGAGTTGACGATGCCCTTGCCCTGAATGCACTTGAGGCCGGCTTCGATCACTTCCCACTTCGAGGAGTCGATCATGATCGGTACGCGGGAGATGTCCGGTTCGCCGGCAATCAGATTGAGGAAGGTCACCATGGCCTTCTTCGAATCGAGCATCCCTTCGTCCATGTTGATGTCGATCACCTGGGCGCCGGCCTCGACCTGTTGCAGGGCGACTTCCAGGGCTTCGGTGTAGTTGTCTTCACGGATCAGGCGGGCGAATTTCGCGGAGCCGGTGATGTTGGTCCGCTCGCCGACGTTGACGAACAATGAGCTGCGATCAATGGTGAACGGTTCCAGACCCGACAGGCGGCAGGCCTTGGGAATGTCCGGAATCTGCCGTGGCGCATAACCGGCGACGGCTTTGGCGATGGCTTCGATGTGGCCTGGCGTGGTGCCGCAGCAACCGCCGACGATGTTGAGGAAACCGCTCTGGGCGAATTCTTCGATGACTTTGGCGGTGTCCACCGGCAGCTCGTCGTACTCGCCGAATTCGTTCGGCAGGCCGGCGTTCGGGTGCGCCGAAACGTGGGTGCTGGCCTTGTCCGACAGCTCTTCCAGGTACGGACGCAGTTCGCGGGCGCCGAGGGCGCAGTTCAGGCCCACCGAAATCGGCTTGGCGTGGGCCACGGAGTTCCAGAACGCTTCGGTGGTCTGGCCCGACAGGGTCCGGCCGGAGGCGTCGGTGATGGTGCCGGAGATCATGATCGGCAACTCGAAGCCCAGTTCTTCGAACACGCCTTGCACGGCGAAGATCGCGGCTTTGGCGTTGAGGGTGTCGAAGATGGTTTCGATCAGGATCAGGTCGGCGCCGCCCTCGATCAGGCCTTTGGTGGCCTCGGTGTAGTTTTCCACCAGCTCATCGAAGGTGACGTTGCGATAGCCCGGGTTGTTGACGTCCGGCGACAGCGAGCAGGTGCGGCTGGTCGGGCCGAGCACGCCGGCGACGAAACGCGGCTTGTCCGGGTTCTCGGCGGTCTTGGCGTCAGCGACCTTGCGCGCCAGTCGTGCGCCTTCTACGTTGAGTTCGTAGGCCAGTTCTTCCATGCCGTAGTCGGCCATGGAAATGCGGGTGGCGTTGAAGGTGTTGGTCTCGAGGATGTCGGCGCCGGCATCCAGGTAGGCTTTCTCAATACCGCCGATCACGTCAGGGCGGGTGATGACCAACAGGTCGTTGTTGCCCTTGACGTCGCTCGGCCAGTCGGCGAAGCGTTTGCCGCGATAATCCTGCTCTTCGAGCTTGTAGCTCTGGATCATCGTGCCCATGCCGCCGTCGAGAATCAGGATGCGCTCTTTGAGAGCTTGCTTGAGAGCTTGAAGGCGAACGCTGCGATCGGACATTGGGACTACTCGAAAAAGACCATGACGAAGGGCCGGGATCATAACAAACCTGTGCGGTTTTAGAGCATGTCGAGCTTTTGCATGAATATCGCTCATGTTGGTACGGGCGTCATAACGGTAGAATCGCGGCGTTTTTCTTCAGGATCAGGATCAGGGACATGTCGTACCGCGTCATCAGCATTGCATTGCTGTTTTTAAGCTTTGGCGCGGCGGCGCAGAGTCCCGCTATTTCTTCTTCTATCTCCTACACCCGAGACATCCAGCCGATCTTCACCGAGAAGTGCGTGGCCTGCCATGCGTGCTACGACTCTGCCTGTCAGTTGAACCTGGGCAGCGGCGAAGGCGCGGCCCGTGGCGCGAGCAAGATGCCGGTCTACGATGGCGAACGCACCCAGGCGGCACCGACCACGCGGCTGTTCTACGACGCCTTCGGCAAACGCGCCTGGCAGCAAAAGGACTTTTATTCGGTACTCGACGCCCAAGGCAGTCAGGCCGCTCTGATGGCACGCATGCTGGAGTTGGGACACAAAACGCCGCTGACACCCAACGCCAAACTGCCGGAAGACATCGTGCTGGGCCTCAACCGCGAGAACCTGTGCGCGATGCCTGCCGAGTTTGACGGCTACGCCGGCGCCCATCCGAAAGAGGGCATGCCGCTGGCGGTGACCGGCCTGACCGATCAGCAATACCAGACGCTGCAACGCTGGCTGGCATCCGGCGCCCCTATCGACGAGCAAGGTCTGGCGCCGAGCACCAGGGAAGCGATGCAGATCGTCCAGTGGGAAAACCTGCTCAACCAGCCCGGCGCACGGGAAAGTCTGGTCGGGCGCTGGCTGTACGAGCACTGGTTCCTGGCGCACCTCTATTTCAAGGACGGCGAGCCGGGGCATTACTTCCAGTGGGTGCGTTCGCGCACACCGACCGGCCAGCCGATCGATCTGATCGCCACGCGTCGCCCGAACGACGATCCGGGCACTCAGGTGTATTACCGCCTGTGGCCGGTGCAGGGCGTGATCGTGCACAAGACCCACATCACCTATCCGCTGAGCGCGGCGAAGATGGCGCGGGTCAAAAGCCTGTTCTACAACGGCAACTGGCAGGTCAATGCCTTGCCGGGCTACGGGCCGCAGAGCCGGGCCAACCCGTTCGCGACCTTCGAGGCGATCCCGGCGCAGGCGCGTTATCAGTTCATGCTCGATAACGCCGAATACTTCGTGCGCACCTTCATTCGCGGCCCGGTGTGCCGTGGACAGATCGCGACCGACGTGATCCGCGACAACTTCTGGGCGCTGTTCCAGGCCCCGGAACACGACCTGTACATCACCGACCCGAACTATCGGGGCCAGGCCACGCCGTTGCTGGCGATGCCGGGGCAGAACGACGACGTCGGCAGTGTCCTGAGCCTGTGGCACAACTACCGCAACAAGCGAAACAAATACGAAGCCCTGCGCCGTGACAGCTACGCCGACCTGCCGGCGCCGAGCTGGTCGACCCTCTGGGCCGGCAACGACAACGCCTTGCTCAGCATCTTCCGCCACTTCGACAGCGCCTCAGTGACCAAAGGCCTGATCGGCGAGGTGCCACAGACAATGTGGCTGTTCGACTACCCTCTGCTGGAGCGCACCTATTACCAGTTGGCAGTGAATTTCGATGTGTTCGGCAACGTCTCCCATCAGGCGCAAACGCGCTTGTATTTCGACCTGATCCGCAACGGCGCCGAGCAGAATTTCCTGCGTCTGATGCCTGCCGATTCCCGCGAGGGTTACCTCGACGATTGGTACCAGAGCAGCGGCCAGTTCAAGATGTGGCTCGATTACGAAGCCATCGATGACGACAAGCCGACCGCGCTGAAACTCGACGAGAAAGACCCGAAACGCGATTTCGCCATGCAATTGCTGGCGCGCTACGGCGATCTCAACGCGCGTCCGGATCCGATCAACCGCTGCGAAGATGCCTATTGCTCACGCCCGAACATCGACCCAGCCCTGCAGAACGCCGAGCAGGCGCTGAGTCGCCTGACCTCGCGTCCGGCAGCGGGCCTGAAAGTGATCGATCAATTGCCGGAAGCGACGATGCTGCGGGTCGAAACCCGCAGCGGCAAACGCGAGGTCTACAGCCTGCTGCGCAACCGCGCCCACAGCAACGTGGCGTTCCTGCTCGGTGAATCCCTGCGTTATCAGCCGGGGCTGGACACGCTGACGATTTATCCGGGCGTGCTCAGCAGCTACCCGAATTTCATGTTCAACATCCCGGCGGATCAGGTGCCGGCGTTTGTCGACGCCATGGAAAGTGCAAGGGACGCGGCGCAGTTCGAGAAAATCGTCGAACGTTGGGGCATCCGCCGCAGCCATCCGCAGTTCTGGTTCTATTTCCATGACCTGAGCCAGTACATCCACGAAACCGATCCGGTGGAAGAGGGCGTGCTGGACATGAACCGGTACGAGAATCTTTGATCGTTTGAGCGATGGCGGTTGTCCCAATCCTGTGAAGTACGGGATCGGGAGCGCCATCGATGTTGATTTCAGTGCAGGCCCTGCGAGCGCTCGCCGCGTGGGCGGTGGTCTGCCATCACTTCATGCAGATTTTCTTCGATTTCGAGGCGCGCGGGCCAATAGGGCAGCTGTTCATCGACAAGGGCGCCGTGGGCGTCGATATCTTTTTCGTGATCAGCGGGCTGGTGATTTTCCTGTCGACCGAAGGCAAGGCACTGCCGCCAGCGCGGTTTCTGTTGTATCGACTGTTTCGGATTGTTCCGGCGTATTGGCTCTACACCGTGCTGATGGCGTTGCTGGTGGTGTTCGCTCGGCCGTTGCTGCCGGATCAGACGGTGGACTGGAGTCATTTGCTGCTGTCGTTGCTGTTTATCCCGACGGAAAACCCCGGCGGCTACGGGATCTATCCGACTCTGAATGTCGGCTGGACCCTGAATTACGAAATGCTGTTCTACGTGCTGTTCGCCTGGGCACTGTTGTTCCGGCTGCAAGTACGTTTGCTGGTGGTCGCGGCGCTGCTGTTTGCGGTGTGTCAGGCCTGGACCGGGTTTGGCTGGGTCAGCGAGTTTTATCGCTCGGACATCGTTTATGAGTTCCTGCTGGGGATCGGCATCGGCATGCTTTACCGTCGCGGCTGGATCGGGCCGGCGCTTTGGCTGCCCTTATTGGGGATCGGCGCGGCGTTGCTGGCGATCTATCACCTGCCGCCGGAACCCCGATTGCTGAACTGGGGCGTGCCCAGTGCGGTGCTGGTCATGGCCAGTATGGCGCTGGAGCGGCATGTCGAGCGCAACAGGCTGCTCAAGCTGCTGGGCGACTGTTCGTACTCGGTGTATCTGATGCATGTGCTGGTGTTGTCGGCCGGCGGTTATCTGGCCCGACGCTATGGGATCAACCCGTATTTGATGTTTGTCGTCTGTGCGCTGGCCATCGCTATCGGTTCGTGGCTGAGCTACGAATGGGTGGAAAAACGCAGTTATCAATGGCTTAAAGCGCGGATTGACGGTGAACCTGGCACCTAGCCGATTTGCGAACTATTCCTACGTAAATACTAGGACTTTGTGCCGCGCGCCGATTGGCGTAAACTCCGCCTCAAGCCTGCGAGGAGTCTCCATGACCGCTATTACCATTACCGACGCCGCCCATGATTACCTGGCCGATCTGCTCTCCAAGCAGAACACCCCGGGCATCGGCATCCGCGTTTTCATCACCCAGCCTGGCACCCAGTACGCCGAAACCTGCATTGCCTACTGCAAGCCGGGCGAAGAGAAACCTGAAGACACGGCGCTGGGGCTGAAAAGCTTCACCGCTTACATCGACTCGTTCAGCGAAGCGTTCCTCGATGATGCCGTCGTCGACTACGCCACCGACCGCATGGGCGGCCAGCTGACCATCAAGGCGCCAAACGCCAAAGTCCCGATGGTCAACGCCGACAGCCCGATCAACGAGCGCATCAACTACTACCTGCAAACCGAAATCAACCCGGGGCTGGCCAGCCACGGCGGTCAGGTCAGCCTGATCGATGTGGTTGAAGACGGCATTGCCGTGCTGCAGTTCGGCGGCGGTTGCCAGGGCTGCGGCCAGGCGGACGTGACCCTGAAGGAAGGCATCGAGCGCACCTTGCTCGAGCGCATTCCGGAGCTCAAGGGCGTTCGCGACGTGACCGACCACACGCAGAAAGAAAACGCCTACTACTAAGGTGTTCGCTGCGGCATGAAAAACGGCGCCCCGTGAGCGCCGTTTTTTTATGCGTGAGATTCAATTGATCGTTCCCACGCTCTGCGTGGGAATGCAGCCGTGGACGCTCCGCGTCCCATTCACGGTCTGTACAGGTGCGCATGCCCCGCGCGATACAGCGACGACTCGCTAAAGTGATCGCTACCCAACACCCGCCCAACCAGAATCAACGCCGTACGCCGAAACCCCTTCGCCGCCACCTTCTCGGCAATATCTTCCAGCGTCCCTGTCACCCAGTCCTGATCCGGCCACGTCGCCCGGTGAATCACCGCGATCGGGCAATCCGTGCCGTAATGCGGCAGCAGTTCGGCAATGATCTTCTCCAGATGATTGACCCCCAGATGAATCGCCATGGTCGCCCCGTGCTGCGCCAGGTTGCCGAGCTCTTCGCCGGCAGGCATCGCGGTCTTGTCGGCATAACGGGTCAGAATCACGCTTTGCGAGATGTCCGGCAGGGTCAGTTCGGCGCCCAACAGCGCGGCGCACGCGGCGGTGGCGGTCACGCCGGGAATGATCTCGAACGGAATATCCAGCTCGCGCAAATAACGAATCTGCTCGCCAATGGCGCCATACAGACTCGGATCCCCCGAATGCACCCGCGCCACGTCCTGGCCCTTGGCATGGGCGGTCTTGATCAGGTCGATGATCTGTTCCAGGTGCAGCTCGGCGCTGTTGACCAGGGTTTCAGCGCAATGACCTTCCAGCACCGCCGTCGGCACCAGCGAACCTGCGTAGATGATCACCGAGCAACTGCGGATCAGCCGCTGGCCTTTGACAGTGATCAATTCCGGGTCGCCGGGGCCGGCGCCGATGAAGTAAACGGTCATCGTTGGATCCTGTAGAAAAGGGGCAGGGCGGTGCTTCACAAGCCTTTCAGATGAAGAATGCTCATGATCGAAAGCGGGGATTATCGGGATTTTACGCCGCGCCGGCCAATGCCAGAGTTGCCTGAGCGTACTTTTGCCGGGAAATCAGCAGTTTTGCCGGGCCACTGATCAACTGTTCGGCGAGCGCCAGAGCAGCACTTTCCGCTACGCCGTAGCAGCCGGTGCGTTCGAAGGCGATCTGTGAATGATGACTCAAACGTTGCTGATAACTGGCCAGTTCCTCGCTGCTGAAATACAGCAACGGCAGCGCCAGTTGGGCGGCGAGTTCCTGCAAACCGGGTTCATCGCGCTTGAGGTCGATGCTGGCCAGCGCCTTGACCTTCTCAAGATCAATTCGGTGGGCCTGCAACGCCTGATCAAGCAATGCACGCAGCGTGCTGGCCGGGCAGCCGCGCTGGCAGCCCAGGCCGACCACGAAGGTCGGCGCTGCGCTGTCATCGGTCATGCGCGGTACTGACCTTCGCTTTTGCGGCGGAACAACCAGGCGCTGATCAGGCCCAGGGCCAGCCAGAACGCGACGTTGGTCAGCTGCGAAGCGATTTTGAACTGGGCTTCGAGGGCTTCCGGGGCGAGCATCGAATGCACTTCCGGTTGCGGCGCGCCGATCACGTGCGGCACGGCAAGGATCGCCACGCCGAGGATCTTCATCAGCCAGTTACGGCTGAACGCGATCAAGGCCAGGCCGACAGCGGTGGAGGCCGCAGTGCCGATCCACCACATCTGCCGCGAGGCCAGATCCGCAGCGGCAGTGCCCGGCAGCTCAGGTGGCAGGCCCATGGTCGGGGCGAGCACGAAGGTCGCGTAACCGGCCAGGCCCCAGAGCAGGCCTTGCGAAGTCTTGGTCGGCGCACGCAGGGTGTACAGGCCCGCCAGCATCAGGGCGAAACCCACGGCAACCACCAGGTTGCCGCCAGTGGTGGAGACCACGCGCTGCCAGCCGTCTTCCGGCTCCCAGGCTTCGGCATCGTGGGTGTGGGCGGCGGTGCCGGCGGCGTGTTCGTGAACTTCGGCAATCGGTTCGGCTTTCTCGAAGGTCTCGGCCTGCAAAATCAGCGGCGAAACCCAGAAGCTTTGCAGCAACGTCAGGAGCAGGGCGGCCAGAAGGCCGGTGAAACCTGCGGTCTGCGCAATACGCTTGATCATGTCGTCAGGTCTCAGTGGCACGGGAACGCGGCGCTGTGGCGGGTATCGTGCGCGGCGTTGTGCACCGCTTCGATGTGCGAGAAACCGGCGAAATACACAAGGCACGCGCCGAGGATAGACGCGCAGACGGCGGCGGTCAGGCGTTGGCTCAGGGTGGTGGTGCTGGAGATCTTGTCCGAATTGCTGCCGGTGCTGCTGATGATCGACATGGCGCTTCCCTCTGGAGTGTCAGCGGGTGAATAGAGCGCATGAAAACCCCTGCGGCCGGGCACGCAGAGGTTCGAACAGCGCCCGCCCACCGCGGGTTTGTTATGTTCAGTAACGCAAGATGCGCACTGTGTGTTGCGGGCCGGTCTCCGGGCTCACGAGGGGTTGGCGTCTGGCCGACCTGCAAGCGTCACCTTCCCATGCCTGTGGGCACAGTGGATCTGACGCTTCGCTCGCTTACCGTTGCGGGGGCAGCACCGGACTGACATGGCTTTAGAGTAAAGCACATGATTCACCGGTTTCCCGTTTCACCCTGTGAAGGGCACCCGTAACAAGTTGTGTAGGAGACCATGCGCGGGGGATTTGAGTCAATTGGGATTGGGATTGGGGGCAGATCCGTTGCTGCGGTTATGGCTGCTTAGGGTTCCGCCCTTACGGCGGGTCACTTTTTCCAAACGCCGAAAAAGTAACCAAAAAGGCTGCACCCTGACGTACGGCCCTCGCTGTGGCTCGGGTTCCTTCGCTCCGGGATTGATCCGGGGGCATCGCCTACGGTTTGC